>JAYUBA010000751.1:0-1619 GCA_043741075.1 Frigoriglobus sp. | reverse complement strand
CGGGGGGGTAGGTTCTTCCAGCCCCAGCGCCACGCCGAGCGCGTGCGTCTTCTGCTCGTCTCGCGCCGCCGCGCCGTCGTACTTGATCGAGCCAGTGGTAACGACCTTCGCCGCGTGTACGCCGAGTTGCCGCAGGCGCTCCGCGTACTCGGCCTCTTGCACCGCGAACCGCGCGATGTGTCGGAACAGCAGCCGCCGGGCCGCGCCCGCGACCCGCTTCAGCCGCCGGAAGCTGCGCGGACTCATCCGCGCGTTCACCACCACGACCGGCACGTTGCGCCGGCTCGCGGCGGCGAGGAAGTTCGGCCAGAGTTCGCTTTCGGTGAGTACGACCAGCGCCGGCCTGGCCGCGTCGAGGGCGGCGGCGACCGCCCAGGAGAAGTCGAACGGCCACGCGACCACGTCGAGGTCGGGGAACCGCTGCCTGGCTCCCGCGAGGCCGGTGTCGGTGGTGGACGAGACGACGACGAGCCAGTCCGGGTGCCGCTTCTGGAACGCGGGTACGAGCGTGCCGAGCAAATTCACCTCGCCGACGCTGACCGCGTGGAACCACGCGACCGGCTTCTTGTGCGGATTGCGAATGCTGACGCGGCCGAAGAACTTCGCCCCGAGTTCGCGGCGGTAGCGGCCGGTGGCGAGCGCCCGCCACGCCAGCCACGGCGAGAGGAGCGCGAGCGCGAGCAGGTAGACGAGGTTCGGGAGCATGGGAATCCGTTCCCGTTGGAAGAAGGGGAGTGTACTCCGTTTTGGTGTGCTTCCACAACCGCGCTCTGACGGGTATAGTGGGTGTGAACGGAGGCCGCCCGGCATGTTCGAGTTGGTCGTGTTCCTCGCGTGCCGGCGTGCGACACCGGAAGGGCCGCCCGGCCCCGGCGCGCTGGCCCGATTGCCGTACACGCTGGAAGGCGTGACGTACACCTGGCAGATCGACGACCCGGCCGCGGAACCGCCGTTCGTCTTGGGCGACATGTGGTTTTATCTGCGGTTCAGCCGCTCGCGCGCGAGCCGTTTCACCCGCCGATTCGCCCTGCGCGTGCTGCAGGTGAACGCCGACGGCAGCCGCACGCGGGTGCCCTACCCGGCTAACCCGCCGCTCGCACGGCCATTCAGCCTTGGCGGCTTCCGGTTCCCGGCCATAGCCCGGTGACGAGTCTAACGGCCGTCCTGCGCGACCTCGAAGTCCCACGCCGCGGGCGGTACGAATTCCGCCTGCTGATGCGGCGAAGAAGTAACCCCTGGCGCAAGTCGCGCTGGGTGTGGGTCGGAAGCAACTACATCACTGTGGAGTAACGCGATGTTGAACTCCCGACCGAAGCCGCCGTTCCCAGGTGGCGAGGCCGTCTACCACTTCGACTCCGGCCCTCAGCCGGTGTCGCCCGGCGCGACGCGGGTGAAGCTCATCCCCGTGGGCGACGGCGGGCCGGGTCCGCTACTGCCGCGGGTGACGCGGGCACCGAAGAAGCGGAAGCCGGTGCTGCCGACCGCCGCCGAACTCGCGGCCCTGCCACGCGAGGCGCGGGCGGCGTTCGCGGCCCGCTGCGCCCTACGGGTCGAACCGCTGGTTCAACTCGATACGACCGCGGACGCCGCCGGGGCCGCCGCGGTCGCGATCCTGCGCG
>JAYUBA010000750.1:0-5561 GCA_043741075.1 Frigoriglobus sp. | reverse complement strand
GAACAGCTTGCGAAACGGCGAGGAACCCGCGCTGTACTGTTAAAGACCCTGTAGTGTTTGGTGTTGGTGGGATCACGTCCGAGTTGTGGCTCGGGCATCAGCTCCCCATCGGGCCAAATGTGGATGGCATTCATGTCGTAGTCGAGAGTAACACCTTCTTGGACTTCACCCTTGTACCCGTCTTTTCGCGGGTCGGTGTGGGAAAATACGAACGAGTCCATCCCGAATCGATGGTCTCTGAACAGAAAATACATATCGACCTCTCAAGTTGAGAACTCTGGAGCGACGGGCACTGCTTCTCACCCGCCGCAGCCGGTGGGCTGCTTGTCCCCTTCCCCGCCGCTCACCGCGTCCGCCATCACGCGGAGTTGAATGACGCTCCGCTCCTGCTCCTTCTCCAGATACGCACGGCCCTTCTTCACATTCACGTGGTCCCACGGCAGCTTCTCGCCGACCGGGCGCTGGCGCGTGCGGTAGAAGTCCACGTCGATGCCCGTGTCTTTGAACGCCTTCCACCACCGCTCCGCGTTGAAGCACTCCTTCCACCCGTCGAACCGGGCACCGCGCTTCCACGCCTCGTACAGGCCCGGCGACACGCGGCGGTCGCCGCGCGTCAAGATGCCTTCGAGCAGGCTCGTCTCGATGTCGTGCTGCTTGATCTTCACCAACTTGTTCCGCTTCTGGCGGTGCAGGTAGTCGCCGGCCCAGCGGAAGTACTCGCGGGTCTGCATCCCGTTCCACTGGTACGGCGTGTGCGGCTTGGGCACGAAGTTGGACACCGACGCGACCACCTCCTTGTAGCGGCCCGTCGCCTGCTTCCCGACTTCGCTGATCGCCTCGGCCAACTCCACGATGCCGTCGAGATCGACGCTCCGCTCGCCGGGTAGGCCGCACAGGAAGTAGAGCTTCACGTGCGACATGCCGGCCTTGAACGCCTCGCGACAGCCCTCGATGAGGTCGTCGTTCTTGATCGGCTTGCGGATCTGAACCCGCATGTCGTCGCGGGCGACTTCCGGCGCGAGCGTGAGGCCGGCGCGGCGCCAGCCCTGCATCAGTTTCGGCACGCTGCGAAGTTGGTGGTTCACGCGCAGGCTCGGCAGCGAGACGTTCACGCCCAGCGGGCCGAACACCTCGTGCATCCGCTTCACCAGCTCCTCGAACTGCGGGTAGTCGCTGCTGGAGAGCGACAACAGGCTGATCTCGTTCATCCCGGTGTTGCGGTAGCTGTCGAGCGCCGCCTGCACGATGGTTTCCACCGACCGCACGCGCAACGGGCGCTTGATGACGGTGGACTGGCAGAACCGGCACTGCCACGGGCACCCGCGCATGATCTCGATGGCGATGCGGTCGTGCGGCGTCTGCACGAACGACACCACCGGCTTCGTCGGGAGCGGGATCGCGTCGAGGTCTTGCGTGATGGTGCAGCTTTCGATCTGCTGGGGCACGTCCGACCGCGTGCGGTTCACGGCCGCGATGGTGCCGTCCGCGTGGTAGTCGAACTCGTAGAACGCGGGCGCGTACGCCCACCGCGTGCTGCCGACCAACTCCGCGAGCATCTCCATCCGCCGCCCGTGGCTCAGGTCGCCTTCGCGGACCGCGACCTCCTTCAGAGCCATCCACTTTTCCATCACCCACGGCAGCGACTCCTCGCCGTCGCCGATGACGAACACATCGACGAACGGGGCGAGCAGTTCCGGGTTCTGCGCGCCGGGGCCGCCCGCGACCACAAGCGGGTCGCTCACGAGCCGGTCGCGGCCGAAATGCGGGATGCCGCCGAGGTCGATCATGTTGAGGACGTTCGTGTAGCCGACCTCGTACTGGAGGCTGAACCCGATCAGGTCGAACTCGCACAGCGGCGTGAAGGTCTCCAGGCCGTAGAGCGGGAGGCGGTTCTTGCGCAGTTCGCGCTCGAAGTCCATCCACGGCGCGAACGCCCGCTCGCAGGCCCACTGCGGGTCGTTGTTCATGATCGTGTACAGGACTTGCAGCCCGTGGTGGCTCATGCCCAGCGCGTACGCGTCCGGGAAGCACACGCACAGCGTCCCGCGAACCTGCCGGTGGTCCTTCGAGATGGAGTGGAGTTCGCCGCCGGTGTACTGGGCGGGCGTCTTCACCCGCGGCAGCACCCGCATGACGGCTTCGCGAAGGGCGGTGTTCAGCATAACTTTGCACTCCACGTTTCGGCACGACCGGTCACGCCGATTATAGCGGTACGACACGCGAACACCGACCCCGAATGGGTCGGTGTTCGCGTGTCGGTCGCGCCGTTTCCCAGGGCGTTGCCCTGGGCTGAGGAATGTTACCCCTTCAGGGTGAAGTCCGAATGCGGGCTGTAAGCCTGCGATTCCTCAGCCCAGGGCAACGCCCTGGGAAACCTATTTCTTGAACATCGCGTGGTTCGGGTCGCCGCGCGAGAGCATGTACGCGAGCATGTCGAGAACTTCGTTCTCGTTCAGTTGGTTCAACAACTTCTCCGGCATGAGCGAGATGCTGGACGGCTTCACTTCGGCCACGTCCTCCTTCTTCAACTCGATCACCTTCGTCGAATCCTCGGGGTCGAGAACGACGGTGTACTTGCCGCCGCTCTCGTTCACGATCTTGCCGGTGATGGTCTTGTCGTCGGTGGTGCGGATCACGGACGCCTTGTACTGGTCCGAAATCACCTTGCTCGGCTCGACGATGGACTCGCTCAGGTCTTTCAGCCCGAAGCGGCCGGCGACTTGCGACAGGTCGGGGCCGGTGGCGCCGCCGTCGCCGCCGAACCGGTGGCACACGACGCACCGCGCCGCGGCGTAGGCCCGCTCGCCGTTCTTGAAGTTGCGCCCGCTCTTGAGCTTCGCTTCGAGCGCGAGGAGGTCGGCGGTCGTCCATTCCTTGCCAGGGCCGACCGGCTTGGGCAGTTCCTTCACCTTGTACGCGGGGCGCAACTTCGCGGCCTCGATGGCGAGGCGGTCGGCGTCGGTCGCGTTCGCGAACGCGTCCTTCTCGATGTTCGGGAGGAAGCACTTGTAGCTCGACCCGCCGCTCTTGGTGCGCGCCTCCGTGAGGAAGCCGTAGTACACCTTCCACCGGTCCATGTTCCAGCCGACGGTCGCGTTGCGGAGCGTGAACAGGTACGAGAGCTTCTGCTGGTCCGGGGCGTTCTTGAGCATGTTCGTGATGGTGCCGCCGTACCCGCGGTTGCGGAGCAGCACCTCGTCCAACCCCTCTTGCGTGAGCGGCTTCGACGGCTTCTTCAACTCCGCGCACACCTTCTCGACAATGGTCGGCGATTTGAGGTAGACCAGGAGTTGGGCGAGTTCGCGGCTGACGAGGTCCGACTTGGCGGGGAACAGTGGGTCGAGTTTCTTCACCAGTGCGGCGCCGACGGCCTCATCCGGAGCGCCCATGCGGACGAACACCAGTTGGTAGGCGCGAAGAACGTCGAGCAGGTTGTCGCCCGGTGCGAACAGGGAGTCGAACGGCACCTCCGCTCCCGGCGCGGGCACCCCGAACTTCTCGACATCCGCGTCCGTGAGCAGCACGAACCGGTTCAGCGTCGCGATGAGTTTCGGCTTCAGCGCCTTGTCGCCCTGCCGCGCGAGCGCGACGACGCCTTGCACCACCCCGAACGCGCTGCGGTCCGCGAACACCTTGTCCTGCCACTCCTTCACCGGCTGGTGTTCGAGGGCGATGCGGGCCGAATACCGGATGAACCGGTCCTTGTGATGCAGGAGGGGGATGAGGAACTCCACCGCCTTCGCGGCGTCATCCGCCGGCTTGTGATACTCCTCGATCTGCTTCAGCAGCTTGTGCTCGGCCGTCGCGGGCGTCGTGTACTCGACCTTCTCCGTCGCTTCCTTCCCCACATACGTCACGCGGAACAGTTCGCTCTGCGCGCCCCGCCCGCCGACGGTGAAGTACATCGCCCCGTCGGCCTGGTTGATGACCACGTCCGTCAGAGGGAGCGGGGTGCGGCTCAGGAACTCTTCCTTCGTCGCCTTATAGGTCGCTCCGCTCGGCTCAATGTGCAGCGCGTACATCGTGCCGAACGTCCAGTCGCAGATGAACAGCGCCTTCTGATACTTCGCGGGGAACTTCGCCCCGTAGCCGAACTCGACACCCACCGGCGAACCCGGCCCGATGTCGATCATCGCGGGCAGACTGTCCACGTAGTACGCGGGCCACTTGCCGGTGCCGCTGCGCCAGCCGAGTTCGCTACCGCTGGTCGCGTGGTTCACCCGCGTCGGCCGGTACCACGGCATCCCGAAGTCCCACTCCATGTCGGCGTCGTAGACGAACATCTCGCCGTCGGCGTTGAACGCGAAGTCGTACGGGTTGCGGTAACCCGTGGTGAAGATCTCCCACGTCTTGCCGTCGAAGTCGGTCTTCGCGACGTACCCGCCCGGCGCGAGGATGCCGCGCGCGTGCCCGCCCACGTCCCACTGTCGCGGCAGGATGTGGTCTTCGCTCCAGTTCTTCGGCACGCGGCTGTGGTCGAACTTCTCCGGCGGTTGCGTGTGGTTGCCGCAGACCACGTACAGCGACTTGCCGTCCGGCGCGAGCCGCACCGCGTGCGGCCCGTGTTCGCCGCCGCCGTTGAGCGCCTTCAGCTTCTCGACTTTGTCCAACACGTCGTCGTTCTTGGAAGACGTCACGCGGTACAGCCCGCTGCCGGGGCCGCCGTTGCACACGACGTACAACGTGCCCTTGTGCCACAACAACCCCTGCGCGCCCGTGACCTTCGCGGGAATACGCTCGACCTTCGTCTCTTCCTCCGTGCCGACCTTACCCGGCGTAATGCGGACCAGACCCTTGCCGTCTTGGTCGCTGGCGATTAGCCGGCCCTTATCGTCGGCGGTCAGGCTCACCCACGAACCGAGCGTCGCCTTCGGCACGGTGAACAGCTTCTCGACCTTGAAGCCGGGCAGCGTGACGAACGTGTTCGCCGGCACCTTCGAGCCGGGTGCGGTGGCGCTCTCGAACACCTTGCCCCACGGGGCGTCGCCGTAGGTGGCGACCTTCTTGACCTTCACCCCGTCGCCGCCCTTCTTCTCACTGGCCAGCCAGTTCTCATCCGAGACGACGTGCTTCGTGCCGCCCTTCTCGTCGGTCATCACGAGTTGGAACACGAACGCGGCCACGCCGCCGTCGTTCTTCACCTCGGCGACGATCTCGTTCTTCTCCTTGATCTGTGCGGTCACGTCGGCCTCGGCCCCGTCCTTCCACTCGTCGGACGCGGCCACCTGTTTGCCGTTGAAGAACAGCACGACGTGATTGTCGGCCGACACGCGGAGCTTCGCCACCTTCACGCCGGCCGCCGCGAACTCGGTGCGCAGGACGTAGTTCTTCGTGGGCGTCGCGCCCCAAATCCACACCGGCACCGGGCCGGCGTCAAACCGGTGCGCCCAGAACTCGGCCGTGGACTCGATCACCGGACCCTTCGGCAGGTCGCCGCGCTCGACCGCCGGCGCGACCGTCGGCTTTTGGGTGAACACGTCATCGGCCTTCGCGAGTGTGGCAAGGCCGAGCGCGAGGAGTGCGAGTGTTGCTATGCGCATGGGGAACCCCGGAGAAAGCGC
>JAYUBA010000749.1:0-1619 GCA_043741075.1 Frigoriglobus sp. | reverse complement strand
TCGACCGGACGCAGCCGATCCTGCCGATGACCCCCGGCCAAGCCGAACGCGGCACGCACGATTACGTCCGCCACGGCGTCACCTCGCTCTTCGCCGCGCTCGACGTGGCCACCGGCCGGATCATCGGCGAGTGCCACCGGAAGCACCGGCAGCAGGAGTTCGTGAAGTTCCTCGACACCATCGACGCCGCGGTCCCCGCCGAAGACGGCGTGACGATCCACCTGATCCTCGACAACTACGCGACGCACAAGACACCCAAGGTGAAGCGCTGGCTGGCGCGGCATCCCCGCTTCCATGTGCACTTCACGCCGACGAGCGGCTCGTGGCTGAACCAGATCGAACGATTCTTCGCCGAGATCACCCAGAAGCAGATCCGCCGGGGCTCGTTCCGGAGCGTGAAGGCGCTGGAGAAGGCCATCGAGGCCTACCTTGCGGAGCACAACAAGGAGCCGAAGCCGTTCCGATGGACCGCCTCGGCCGATCTGATCCTGCGGAAGGTGGAGGAGGTTTGCAAACGGATTAACAACTCAGGACACTAGTGGGTCATTTGCGTTGTGTATAGCCATAACGCTTCGGAGCGCGTTTGAGAGGCTTCCTCGTCTCCGCTCCCGAACCGCCGACGCGGTGCCGCCGCTCGCGTTCGCGCTTCCTCCGCGCGGACCGCTTGCCGCCCCACGCGAATGGCGTCGGGGCCGCGTTCCAGTGTCCCGCGACCGCTTCGATCCATGCGACCACCTCGGCGGGGCTCGCCGGGTGCTGGCCGTCGAGCGCCCGCCGCTTCAAGACCCGCTGGATGCTCTCGGCCATGTTCAGCCACGATCCCGAGAGCGGCGTGTAAAGGGGCATGATCCCTTGCGCGAAGAGCCAGAGCACGAACGTCGGTGTCTTGTGGCCGGCCAAGTTGTCGAGCACGAGCAGCATCCGCAGCGGGGGCGGTTCCGCCGGCAGGGTGATGGGCAAATTCAGCCCGGCCTGCCAGCGCTCCCAAGCCGCCTTCGACGTCGGGACCGCGGGCGGGAATCCCGCGAGGATCTCCGTCAGCTCTTGGCGGAGCCACGGGTGCAGTACGGCGTTGGTGCAGGACGCCGCGCCGCCGACCCGGACCGTGCCGGATGCGGGGTGGAACAGGGTCATGATCTTGGCCGTGCCGTTGCGGACGTACTCGTGCGGCTGGCGGGCCGGCTTCCCCTCGGGCTGCCAAGAGGGTCCGGGGTGGGGCACGGTCTGGAACGGGCCGGCCTCGTCTTCGCACCACACCGGCAGGCCGAGCGACTCCCCGAGCGTGTAGGCGTCCTCGATCAGCTTTTTTTGGGCGCGGAGTCGGGGTCGGTGACGGTCGCGACGCCGGCCTTGCGGCGGCGGACGGCGTGGCCGGTCGGGCACCAAGTGCGGGCTTTCTGGAACGTGTAGTCGGCCTCGCGGAGCGTTTGCCAGATGGTGAACGAGGAGATGCGTGGCAGCCCGTCGGGGGCGGCCCGGAGGACGCGGCGGAGGAGGGCGAGCGACCAGGTGGCGGTGCCGTCCGCCTCGGGGGTCGGGGTGCGGGCGGCCTCGCGGAGGATACGCTGTCGGTCGGCGTCGGTGTAGGTCGGCACACGACCGCCCCCGACGGGCTGCCA
>JAYUBA010000748.1:0-1621 GCA_043741075.1 Frigoriglobus sp. | reverse complement strand
ACCTTGGCCCTTGCGTGGTCCATCTGGTTGAGCCGGGAGGTGATCGTGGGCTGGAGGGCCGAGAACGCTTTGTCGAACAGGTACTTCACGGCCATGGCCATCAATTTTCTATCGATCGCGCTGATAACCATTCCCCACGCCAAGACGGCCAGAAGGATGCCAAGCTCGCCGGCGACGGCTTTCACGGTTTTCCCCAGCCGTGTCTGCTGCGGCCCGCCGCCCACGCCCTCGCCCAGACCGACCTTGGGGGCCGTTGGTCCGGGGGCCGCCACGTCCTTTCCGCCTGCTGCCGCCGCGCCGGCCTTCGGCCCCTTGGAGAGGGCTCCGCCACCCGCGCCCGCACTGACCTTGGGGGCCGTTGGTCCGGGGGCCGCCACGCCCCCTCCGCCTGCCGCGGCGCCGGCATTCGGCTCCTTGTAGATCGGCAGCCGGACGCGGGTGAACTCCTTCTCGTCGAATAAAAACCGATCCTCGGGCTCTCGCTTCATGGCGGTCTTGGGCGAGGTAAGGTCCCCGGTAGTGGCGGTCGTAGGAGTGACGCCCGGCGCCGCGTCCTTCCGGATCGCGCGGGACGTGTAAACACGCAGGCTGCCGTGCTCCGGGTCCTCTCGGAATGCCTTCACCCTGGCTTGACAGTCCTTTCGTTCGGGAGGGCACGGCACCTGATCGATCGCTATGGCGACGAAATCACCCCCCACAACCTGCGGCGCGACCTTTTTCAACAACTGCGGTTCGGCGTGCTCAGCCATGCCTTCATCGAAATGGGCCGACACGTACGTGACCTTGCCGTCGGGCTTGATGATCGCGGCCGCGGCCACCGTCCTGTTCTGGTGCTGACCGATCCGCGCGTCTTTCGGTTCGACCTTCTCGACCTGGCCCCCGCTTCGCTTCTCGAACGGCTCCTCCATGCGGACGGTCTCCAGTTCCTTCAGGAGCCGCTGTTTGATCTCAGGCGTGACCCTCGGGCCGACCGGTGCCGCCGGCTGGTTCTTCGAGGTTTGGCGTGCAAGACCGAGACGGCTCACCCCGTTGACGGTCAACGGCCCGTCGCGCCTCACGATCGATCCGGCCGCGACGTCGGCCTCTCGCTCCAGGCTCGGGTCGACCGAGGGGGCGAATCCCAGAGTCGGCCCGCCTAGGCCCGGTGCCGCACCGACGGCGGACTGCTGCGCCACGTGGGTCAACTCGTGCGCGAGCAAGCCGAGACCCGGGCTCGTCCCTGGCGCGTACATCCCGTCCCCGAAGACGACGTCGTGGCCGACCGTGTACGCCAGGGCGTTCACCTCCCGGGCGGACCTGGCGGCCGTCGCGTCGGTGTGGACCCGGACCCGGCTGAAGTCTCGCCCGAAGCGGGCCTCCACGTTGCCGCGCGTTTCGGCGTCCAGGGGACGGCCGGGTGAACTGAGGGCGTCGTTGACGGAGGGGGGCACCCCGAGGGCGGGCGCAGGGCCGGCCCATGTACGGGTCACGGTCCGTTCCCGATCCGAGTGGCAGCCTGCGCACTCTCCCCCAACGGCCGAGTGCCGCCCGCAGGCACACTTCCGCTGGAGCACGGGGGCTCCCCCCGGCACTGGCGAAAGTCTCACGGGACGGCTCGTTTGGCGCTCGGACGACGCGCGGA
>JAYUBA010000747.1:0-1623 GCA_043741075.1 Frigoriglobus sp. | reverse complement strand
CACGACAGAGCCGCCCTTCCAGTCACCCCGGCTTCGGCGCCAGGACGAGCAGCATCGGTCCCTTACTCACGGTAACGCCACCGGCGACTTCCTTTGTGATTGCGAACGCCTTTGCGTCCTTCACCGGGATCGCTCCCTGTACCGGAACCAGCGCGGTGCCGTCCGCCTTCACGTCGAACAAACCACCGCTGACCGGTTGTTTGTGTTCCGGATCGGTCCGCGACCCGTCCACGATCCACAGTTGGTACTGCTCTTTCGACGGGTCGTTCGGCTTCAGCCCGCGGACCTCCAGGTAGCCTTCCTGCTTCGCGGTGCTCCACACCACGCTCCCGGCCGCGCCGGTCTTGGGGTCTTCGGCCGCCGAAGTCTTCGCGCTCCTGTCCTTCAGAAGCGCGTCGCGTCGCTCGGCGAACGTCGGCTCGGACCGCACCACGACCGGCTGCGGCCAGTTGGTGTAGAGCAGCAGCCACGCCAGCCCGGCGGCGACCGCCCACCCGCCCCACATCGCCCACGCCGGGCGCCCGGTGCGCGGCACCTTCGGCGATGGGGCCAACGCGACCGCCGTGAGGTTCAACTTCTCGACCAGCGCGGCCGGCATCTGGTCGGGTACACCGATCAGCGCCAAGTGGACCGCGGCGGCGGCGAGTTCGAACCCGTCCGGGTCTTCGTCCGGGAACGCGGCAAGCAGCGCGTCCAACTCGGGCCCCTCGGCCGGGGTCAGTTTCTGCGTGGCTTCCGTACCCAGTAGTTCTTCGAGCCGCGCGCGGCGGGGGTCGGACGTCATTTCGTACTCCCCCCGGCGGCCAGCCGCTCGCGGACGCGGATCAGCCCGCGGCGGATGTGGGTCTTCACCGTGCCGACCGGGAGGCCGGTCGCGGCGGCGATCTCCTCGTGCGTCAGTCCCTGGTACACGGCCATCTGGATCACCCGCCGCTCGTCGTCGCGCAACTCGCCCAGCACGGCCGCCGCCTTCGCCGCCTCGTCCTCGACCTCGATCCGGTCGGTCCCACGAACGCCGGGCGGTTCGTCGGGCAGCGGCTGCAGCGCGGGGGTGCGCCCGGCTTTGCGCTTGCGGTCGATGAGCCGGCGGCGGGCGATCATGGTGATGTAGGTCGGCTCGGAGGAGCGGGCGGGGTCGTAGCGGGTCGCGTTCTTCCACAGTTCGATGAACACGTCCTGCACCGCGTCCTCCGCGTCCGCGGGGTTGCCGAGGAACCGGCGGGCGAGCGACCACACCAGCCCGCCGTAGCGGGCGATGCAGTCGGCCACCGCGGCCGGTTCGCCGGCCGCGATCCGCGGGAGTACGCAGTCGGTCACGGTCACCGGTCCCGCCCCCTCGCCCGCGGCGGTCACGACAAGACGTTCGTCGCGCGCCGCCGGGCAGATGCATGAAACGACGCGGCCCGTGACCGGAGCCACGGGCCGCGTCACCAACGTTATAGGCAGTGGGGCCGACTAGTAACCAGTACCACCGCTGAAGCCGAATTGCTTCCCGCCACCCTGGCCGAAGCCGCCCTGGCCGAAGCCGCCCTGGCCGAATCCACCCTGGCCGAAGCCGCCCTGACCGAAGCCGCCTTGGAACTGACCCCCGCCCTGGAACTGACCCCCGCCCTGGAACTGACC
>JAYUBA010000746.1:0-5577 GCA_043741075.1 Frigoriglobus sp. | reverse complement strand
GCCGATGAGCGCGGTGTGCCCGCCGGCGTCGAGCGACAGGAGCGGGCGCAGTTTCGCGTCCGGTAACTTCGGCAGCGTCGGGAGCGGGCCGTCCGGCTTGAAGTCCTTCGCGCGGACGAACGGGTCTTCGTCCGGTGCCAGCGGAACGAGGGGGGAGATGCGCGTCACCGGCTTTTCGGAGGTGACCAGCGAACCGCTACTGATCTTGATCTTCGGCGGGGGCGGCAGCGGCGGGAACTTCCCTTCGGGCGGCTCCTTCTTCGGATCGACCGGCGGCGGCTTCGGCCCGGTACCGGGGATCGTTCCCGGAGCCGGAACGACGCCGGGATTCGGGGTCTGGCCTACGAGCGGGCTCGGCCCCGGCACGACGACGGGGTTCACAGCCGGCGTGACCGCGGCCTGAGTGTCGGTGTTCTTCGCGGGCTTGTCCTTCGACGAAACCGCGTAGACGATGCCGCCGATCGTGCCGAGGACCAGCACCGCGACCGCGACGCCCGCGACGATCAGCTTGGTCTTCCCGCCGTCGGCCGCGGCGCCCTTCTTTTTCTTCTTGGGCTTCTCGTCCTCGTCGTCATCTTCGTCGTCATCGTCGCGGGACTTCGCCGCCTTGACCTTCTTGCCGGCCTTGTCGCCCTTCGCCTTCCCCTTGGCGGCCCTTTCCGCCGTGTCGCTCTTGGCGGGCTTCTTCGCGGCGGGCGCGTCGTCCTCGTCGAGCGCGGCCGTGAACTCGTGACCGCACTTGGGGCACTCGACATCGTGATCGCCCGCGCCGTCCACGGACAGACGGAGCTTGGCGTCGCACTCCGGGCACTGGGTCTTGAGAACAGCCATAAGCGCACCGGTTCGAGATATGGGGGATTGGTCGCGGGTGCAGGAAATCGTCGGGGGAGCGACCCGTAAGAGCGCGAGTGAACGAACAGACGTTATGAAATGCTGACCGGCCGCGGGGCGTCGGTCAAGTGGAAAAGCGGATTGAAGCGATTCTTTTGTTCCGCCGACGCACATGGGAGCGGCGCCGCGCGGACCTGTTCTGAGTGTAGAGCCACCTGTGAGATTCGAACTCACGACCCCCGCTTTACGAAAGCGGTGCACTACCACTGTGCTAAGGTGGCCTGATCGCCGCTCGCTCCGGGAGCGGCCGTCACTTCCAAGAGCGATTCTACGGCCCGCGGGTTCACCGGCAAGCCGAACAGCGCCGCCCGCGGGGCCGCCGGAATCCGGGTCGCGTCGCCGGTCACGGCCCGTCGATGACCACCTTCGGGTTCTGGGCCTTGATCGCCGCGATCCCGGCCTTGGTCACTTTCTTGCACCCGCGCACCGAGAGCTTGACCAGCACCTTGGTTCTCAGTTCCTTCAGGCCCGCGTCGGTGACAGCCGTGTCGTTGAGGTTCAGCACTTCGAGTTCCTCCAGGCCGGCCAGTTCCTTCATGCCCGCGTCGGTGATCCGCGTCTTCTCCAGAACGAGCGTCTTCAGCCCGCGCACTTTGCCGATGTCGCGCAGGCCGTCGTCGCCCAGCCGCGTCTTGGTCAGGTTCAGGTACGTCAGTCGGCTCCCGGCCAGGTGCTTCGCGCCCTCGTCGTCGATGCGCGTGTCCTCGAGGTTCAGGTGCCGCAGCGCGAACATGCCGCCCAGTTCCTTCAGGGTGCCGTTCCCGGCGCGGGTGCCGCGCAGGTCGAGGTGCGCGAGTTTGCCGAGCTTGGCGAGCGCGCGCAAGCCGTCGTCGCCCACGTCCGCTTGCGCCAGGTGCAGGTTGACCAGTTCGGGCAGCGCGGCGATGTCCGACATGCCGCCGTCCGTCACCTTGGTCGAGTTCAGGTTGAGGGTGACGAGCTTCTTGAGTGGGGCCAGGTCCTTCAACCCGGCGTCGGAGACGCGGGTCCGTTCGAGGTTCAGCGACCACAGTTCCTTCACCAGCCCCAGGTCGCGCACGCTCTTGTCCGACACCCCGCCGCACCGGCTCAGGTCGAGGGCGCGCAGGTACTTGAACTGGTCGAGTTGTCGAAGCCCCTCGGACTTCACCTTGGAACCGGACAGGTCCAGCACCCGGAGTTCCTTGCACACGAAGAGTTCCTTCAGCCCCTCGTCGCCGACCTTGGTGTCGCCGAGGCTGATGAGCTGAAGCCCCTTGAGGTGCGCCACGGACTTCATCCCCGCGTCGGAGACCGCGGTGCCGCGCAGGTCCAGGCCGACGCCCGCCTCGGACTTGGGGAGTTTGGCGAGTAGTTTGTCGTCCGCGCCCGCGAGGCGGAACACCGGGAGCCGGGTCGCGGCGGGGTCGAACTTGTCGCTCTTGAAGTGGACCTCACCGGTTTCCGTCACCTCGAAGGATTGAACCGCGCCGCCGAGTTTCTTCAGCGCCGCGACGGCGGCGGTCGGATCGACGTCGGGTGCCTTCGGTTGCCCCGAAGCGGAAACGGCCGCCGTCAGTGCGGCGAGTGCGACGAGACCGGGGAGTGTCCGAGTCAGGGGTAGGCTCTGGGAGGGATCGGCGCAGGGCTATTCGAAACCGTGTCCCCACTTTCTTCCTGGCGTTAGACGCGTGAACGACCGAAAACGTTCACGGCGCTCCAGCGATGGAACGAATTGTACCGCGGGCGGTTCGGGTAACGCAAACGGGGAGGCTCACGCCTCCCCGCTCGCTATCCATCCCGCGAAGCCGCGAGCGGCGTTCGGGAGTGGCCTTACATCAGTTCCGGCAGCGCCTTGCCGTCGGTGAGGTGCTGCGGGCGCCCGGTGGGGTCGTTCACCGTCGTCGTTTCCGGGTTCAGGCCGAGGTTGTGGTAGAGCGTCGCGAACACGTCGTCGAAGCCGACCGGGCGGTCCTTCGCGGTGCCGCCGGTGCGGTCGGTGCTGCCGATCGCCTGCCCCGTCTTCATCCCGCCGCCGGCCAGGATCGCGCAGCTCACCTGCGGCCAGTGGTCGCGGCCGGCGTCCTTGTTCACCTGCGGCGTGCGGCCGAACTCGCCCCACGCCACCACCGTCACGTCGTCCAACATCCCGCGCACTTCGAGGTCTTCCACCAGGGCCGTGAGGCACTGGTCGAGCTTCGTGCCGTGGTCGCGGACGAGGTCGAAGTTCTTACCGTGGCTGTCCCACCGACCGTAGCTCAGGGTGACCACGCGGGCACCGGCTTCCACCAACCGGCGGGCGATGAGCAGGTGCTCGTTCACCGTCGGCGCGCCGTCGAACTGGAACTGGTACGGCTTGCCGTCGCCGTAGCGGGCGCGGGTCTTCGCGCTCTCCTTCGTCACGTCGAGCGCTTCCACCAGCTTGCTGGACGTGAGCACGTCGAAGGCGCGCTCGGTGGCGGCGTCGGCGCCCGTCAGGTTGCCGGCGTGGTCGGCCGCGCGCTTCAGGTCGTCGAAGCCCGCGAGGAGCTTCTTGCGGTCCGGGAGGTGGTCCTTGTTGGCCGCGTTCAGCACCATGTTCGCCATGTCCGGCCCGCTCGGCTTGAACGGCCCGTACATGCTGCCGAGGAACCCGGTCTGCCCGGCGTCGCTCCAGGGCGCGTGTTGCGTCTTCTCGGCCAGGCCGATGAACGCCGGCACGCTCGGATCGACGCTCCCTTGCACCTTCATCACGCTGCTGCCGAGGCTCGGCCGCCCGCCCATCGCGGCGAGCGACTGCTGCGGCCAACCGGTGGTACACTGGAACGCGTCGTGACCGCCGCGGGCACCGACCACCGAGCGAAGGAACGCGAACTTGTCCGCCGACTTCGCGATCCGCTTGAACGTCTCGCCGATCTGGATACCGGTGACGTTCGTCTGGATCGGGCTGAACTCGCCGCGGATCTCCTTCGGTGCCTCCGTCTTGATTTCCCACATGTCCTGGTGCGGCGGACCGCCGCCGAGGAAGATGTTGATGACCGCCTTGTGCCCGGTGCGGGCGAACGGATCCTGCTTCTTCGCGGCGGCTTCGGCGCGAAGCACGTCGGCGAGTGTGAGGTTCATCGCACCGAACGAGAGGGCACCGACACGAAGGACGTTACGGCGCGAAATGCCGTCGCAGAACCGCGTGTGGCCGAAAGGAAGGTTCAGCATGATGCAACAGGCTCCCTTGGAAGGTGTGGGAGAGCAGGCGGGAAGGAGGCGGGTCGAAACCGGCGGTCGGCGGACTGTTACTCCACCTTTATATTGGGAGATTACTTCGGAAGTGGTCGCGCCGCAATAGAAAAGCGCGGATTCCGGCACGCGAGTTCATTGCGGCTTTGCTCGCGGCAATCGGAATTTGTGCGTTGCTGCACGAGCCAGACCGCCAGACCGCCACTTCCCGATCTGGCGGCCTGACTCGTTCACCCCGAATGGTAATCTCGCGGGAGTGTTGCACAACGAACCGGTGTTTGGACATCGGGCGGGGCGCCACCAGCTCGAATACTATACACGCGTTTAAGTCCGGTCAAGTCCGACCCGTCACCTGGGTGTCCCTGTAGATTTTGGCATTGCAGTGTTTTCAGGCGAGCGGCACTCGTAAGTGCCGGTGTTCTCGGCCTACCGGCACCCTCACGGGTGCCGCTCGCCAAAATCAAAAGTGGCACCCCCGTCACTTCTTCGGCGGGCTGAACTCCGTGTCCGCGATGGCCGCCGGGAACTCCCACTTCGCCGTCTCCCACTCCTCGACCACCACGTTGTCGTGCCGGCACTCCATCTTGCCCGGCAGCAGCAAGCCCTCCGGTCCGGGCTTGTGTTCCGCCATGCTCCACTGCTTCCGACGCCGCGCCCCCTGCTCCGTTACCGTGTACTCCACGCGCAGGAGCGCGTCGGACTTCGCGTCGAAGTAGAGCCGGTACACCGGGAACGCGCCGAGCGACAACTTGAGCGCCTGCGCGGGTTGCTGGTTGAACGTCAACTTCTGGAGGTCGAAGACGACCGCCTTCGGGTCGGTGACGGGCAGGAACAGCGCCATCCAGTGCTGTGCCGTCTCGTCGGCGGCGAGGTTCAGTTCGGACTCGGCGGCGTTCGGCAGCGCGTACTCTTGGTTCCCCTTCATCATGGTCAGCCGCGGCCGGAGCAGCCACGCACTGAAGGTCTCTTTGTCCCCGCGAAGTTGTAGCTCGTCCAGCGCGTGGAAGCGGTCCGGCCACACGGCGACCGCGGTGCGCGTGGTCGGGACCGGGACCAGTTCGTTGTCAACGGGATGTGCCCGCGTGCCCGTGAGGATCAGTCGGCTGGCCTTCCCCTTGGCGACCAGTTCCGGCTTGCCGCCGGTGTACGCCTTCACGGCCGTTTCGATGTACGCCTTCGCCGCCGGTTCGGAGGCCGCGGGCACCACTGCCGCCGGGGCGTCGTCATTTGGCCCCTTGGGGGTCGCGTTCGGGAGTTCCTTCCCTGCGCCGCAGCCGACGATGAGGCCCGCTGCCACCGCGAGCGCCGCCCAGGTCGCGTGCCGTGCCATCCCCGCCCCTCCTGAAAGCCGCCGAACGCCTACAGTCCGTTCTATCCCGGCGGGCGGGGGCGCGTCCATCGGAGAACGCCTTCGCGGTGCCCGCGACCGGCGCGCGGTGGTGCGGGTGACCGGTTGGGGCGAGCGGAACGGTTAGAGCATTTTCAAATTCATTGTGGCGAGCCGCGACCGCAAGG
>JAYUBA010000745.1:0-1625 GCA_043741075.1 Frigoriglobus sp. | reverse complement strand
CGGTCCGCACCCCGCCCGGATTGACCGAAGTCGTTCTACGCCATACGGCCTCGCTTGTGCAGCGCAAGTAGGTCACCACCAAAACGTGAAGCGGGGTGAAATCTACTTGGTCGATCTGGGACCACCGATCGGCCGAGAGCTGGGCGGGCCGCGGCCCGTGGTGGTCGTGTCCTCGGACGTGTTCAATGCCGCCCCCATGCTGGTTATCGTGGTCATCGGCTTTGAAGCCGGGAGCCTGCCGGGGTCTCTCGGCACGGTTGTCTCGGCTCCGCTGTCCGGCTTGGCGACGGAAGTCGTGTTCTGGCCCACTCAGGTCCGCGTGCTCGATCCCCAAAGGTTTCCCGCCTCCCCCGCCGGAATCGTTCCGACCGATCTCCTGGCGAAAATCGTTGACGCGCTGAAAGGGTATCTCGACCTGTGACCCGCTCACTTCCGCGCGTCCAGCGTGAAGAACATCTTCTGCTCCGGCTGCGCCTTGCCCTTGTACATGATGCCCAGGTACAGACCGGGCGACACCTCGCGCACCTCGTCGCGGACATCCGGCCACAGCTTCGAGCGGCCGTAATCGAAGATCAGCGCCGGCTGCCCGTCCACCCAGCTCTCGCCGACGTACACGTCCGCCGGGATCGCCTTCACCGGACCGAAGCGGTTAATCATCGTGCCGTCGCGGAAGATTTTCCCCTGCCACACGAGGCGCGTCGCGCGCGCGTTCGCCACTGTCGTGCGCGAACCGGGGTTCTTGATCGCGCGGCCGGGCACGAACCCGCTCGGCACCGGAGCCGCCGGCGACATCGCGTACAGCGCGCTCAGGTCGGCCGCCGGCATCCGCACCAACTGCTGCATCGTCTGCGGCGGCACGGTCTCACCGGCGCTCGCCTCCGGCACCGCGGCCAGCACGCCGGTCAGCACCGCCGCCGCCGCGAAGCCGTGTACCCACGCCCGACGGAACGGACTCGCCATCACACCACCTCCGAAGTTCGCGCGATCCCGCGTGTCACCGGAATCGGCAGAGCTTGCTCCGTTCATCCAACCTTCGGGCACGGAGTTCAGGCACGCGGGCCGACGCACCTTGCGCAGACCGCGCGACCGCGCGAACCGGAAACCCGGCCGGAGCGTTGCTCTGCCGCGGCACCCGGTTTAGCATGGGGGTGAAGCCCTCCGCCCTCCCGCCGCCACCCGCTGCCATGCCGAAACACACTCGCCTCGTCCCGTCGGCCGTCGCATTCGCGCGGCTCCTCGCTGCCGGCGGCAGCACGAACGTGACCGGCCGCGACCACCACCCGTTCGCGTCCACTGTCTGGGCCGCGGGCGGCGGGATCAAGGGCGGGCAGGTGATCGGGAAGACCGATGACATCGGCTGGAACGTGGTGGAAGACCCGATCCACGTGAACGACCTGCACGCGACGGTGCTGCACCTGTTCGGCCTGGACCACCTGAAGCTGACGTACAAGTTCCAGGGCCGCGACTTCCGGCTGACCGACGTGGGCGGCACCGTGGTGAAGAAACTGCTGCAGTGACGGATAGCACTTAGGACTACCGGACAAAACCTGAACGTATGAAGATCACACAGGCGGCCAGTTGGCACCACCCGAGGTAGTTTCGCGCGTTCCGGTCGAGTCGCCGCC
>JAYUBA010000744.1:0-5583 GCA_043741075.1 Frigoriglobus sp. | reverse complement strand
AATTAGGTGTGTTTCGTCGTAAGTCCTTATTCTTGGACCCAGAATCGCCGCAAGTCCTTATTCCTGGGGTTCCCGCCCCTAATTCGTAACAAAGCCCTTCCAAGACTGTAAACGTGCAAGTGCGGGCCAAGCAAATTACGGCGTGGCTGTCTGGGCGACTACCATTCGTCGGCATGCTTCAAATCCGTCATGGCGGGCGTCGCTCGCCAGTTTAATTGGGTACGACCGCTCGCCCTGCCAGGTGCCGATGTCCACGACCTCGGTGCCCCGCAGGGCCAGCCCGTGTGCCTCCAGATACCGCGTGATGGCGGGCACCTGGAGATCGACGCCTGTGGTCCCCTCGGCGTGCGGGTTGCGGAGAACTTTGGCGAGCGCGACAAGTTCCGTCAGGTCGTCGGGGTGGGCGCGGAAGTGGGCCTCGTAGCTGCGGTAGTACACCGACTCCAGTGCGTCGTCCTGTAGCACGAATTCGCCGTCGATGACGTAGCCGACGACCCAGGCGTCCGCGCCGTACTCGCGGTCCCACTCGCGCTGCCGGGCGTTGCGTTGCCGCTCGCCACCGGCGCGGCCGATCTTGCGTTCGACGACCCGCCACCCCATGTGCTTCTCTCGCCCGCCCCGTAAGTTTGGTGGTCGAGTGACACCGCGCCGGGGCGGGCGGTTCGGGCCGGATCGTCCGGCACCGTCGCAGCCCGGTGTATCACAAACGGGTGCGGCGGACGCGGCGACCGGGTACACTCGTAGTGCCCACCTTCGCCCACAGGAGGAAGAACATGACGCGGTTACTGGCGGTGGCGGCGCTGGCGTTCGGCCTGTCGGCGGCGGCCGACGACAAGGCCCCGAAGGACGCGAAGGCCGAACTGGCGAAGCTCACCGGCACCTGGAAGGGGGCGTCGGTGGTGCGCGACGGGAGGGAGGTGCCCAAGCCGGAGGCCGAGGCGGTGAGGCTGGTCGTCGCGGGCGAGAAGTACACGCTGGCCGACGGCACGGAGGAGATCGAGGGGACGCACAAGCTGGACCCGACCAAGACGCCGAAGGAGATCGACGCGGTGCGGACGAAGGGGCCGGGCAAGGGGGAGACGATGAAGGGCATCTACCAACTGACCGAGGACACGTTCCTGGTGTGCTTCGCCGCCCCCGGCAAGGACCGGCCGAAGGAGTTGAAGGCCGAGGGCGGGCCGGGGCTGCGCGTCCTCG
This sequence comes from Frigoriglobus sp., assembly GCA_043741075.1. Lineage (GTDB taxonomy): Bacteria > Planctomycetota > Planctomycetia > Gemmatales > Gemmataceae > Gemmata. The sequence goes on along the minus strand of JAYUBA010000744.1, from coordinate 4,386 downwards.
CCTTCAAGCGAGAGAAGAAGTGAGGCGCTCCCGCCGTCCGCCGCTGTGTCGCCGGTGTGCGGCACGGCCTGATCGGGGCGGTCCCGCGCGGTCCCGGCGGTAGCGCTGGTCACGTCTCGCTCCGGCGGTCAACCTGGGAACCAGTCCCGCCGGACACCGCCGCTTCGAGTTCCACGATCAGCGCCACCTGCGCCGCCTTGACCTTCCGCTTCGCCGCCGTCACGTCGAAGAAGTCGGCCCGGTCGATCTCCGGGAACGCCGTCCGCCTCCCCGACCGGGGCGGCCATTCCATCGTGAACGTGTTGCTGACGACTTTGGGCGGATCGCAGGTGCCCTCGAACGCCCAGGCGTGAACGATCTTCCCCCCCTTTTGCTTGATCGGGTGCAACGCGAGGAACGGCCCCGTCGGGGTGACCCCGGTTTCCTCTCGGAACTCCCGCGTGGCGGCTGCGAGCAAGTCCTCACCTGGTTCCACTTCGCCTTTGGGAATTGACCAATTGCCCTCGTCCTTGTTTCGGAACAGTGGTCCACCGGGGTGGGCAAGAAGCACTCGCAACTTGCCGCCCTCGAAGTGGTACATCAGCAGTCCGGCGCTGGTACGGGGCATCGACACATCTCCATTCACGCGGGGTCACGTCCTCGGCGACCGCCACGTCCTGTCGCGGCTTCAACGAGTTGCGGGCGACACCAAGATCAGGAAACACGCCTGCGCCTGGTACGCCGCGACCCGTTCGCCCGGCGCTGCCACCGCGTCGCGGGAGATCGCCCTGGCAGTGTATCCGCGTCACCCCCCGATCACCTTGACCAGCACCCGCTTCGGGCGGTTGCCGTCGAACTCGCCGTAGAAGATTTGCTCCCACGGGCCGAAGTCGAGCTTCCCCTTCGTGATCGCCACGACGACCTCGCGGCCCATCACCTGCCGCTTCAGGTGCGCGTCGGCGTTGTCCTCCCCGGTGCGGTTGTGGTGGTACACGTTCGGGTCCGGGTTGAACGGGGCCAGTCGCTCCAGCCACACGCCGAAGTCGTGGTGCAGGCCCGGCTCGTCGTCGTTGATGAACACGCTCGCCGTGATGTGCATCGAGTTGACGAGGACGAAGCCCTCGGCCACGCCGCTCGCGCGGACAGCCTCCTCGACCTGCGGGGTGATGTTGAGGAACCCCATGCTCGTCGGCAGGGTGAACGTCAGGTAGTCGGTGAAGGACTTCATTTCGGCGGACCCCGTGGACTCGACTCGCGGGGCGTCCCCGCCATATTACCGACGGGGCCGGGTCCCCGCACCGGCCTACACTCCCTCAACAGGGCCGAGATGCGCCTGACGACTCCCGTCGCGATCTGCCTCGCGGGCGTCGCTCTCATCGGCGGGGCCGTGACCCCTCCCGATTCCGGAGGGGGCCGGACGCCCAGAACGCAAGGACGACGACATGACGGGTGAGAAGCCGCTTGCGAGTGGTGACCACACGCGGGGCCGGATACTGCTCCTCGCCATCGCCTACCTGGGCTTCATCAGCCTCGGCCTGCCGGACCCGGTGGCCGGCGTCGCCTGGCCCTCCGTTCGGGACACGTTCGCGTTGCCGCAGAGCGGCTTCGGCCTGGTCTTCATCGCCCTCGGCTGCGGCTACTGCGCCTCCGGCTTCTTCGGCGGCAAGCTCACCCTCATACTGGGCCTGGGCAACCTCCTGTGGATCAGCAGCGGCCTCGTCGCCATCGCCATGTTCGGCAGCGGACGCGCGCCGACCTGGCCCGTGTTCGTGGCCTGTGCGGTCGTCTGGGGTCTCGGATCGGGAGCGATTGACGCCGGCCTGAACGCCTACGTCTCCAACCACTTCTCGGCCCGCCATGTGAACTGGCTGCACGCCTGCTACAGCCTGGGTGCCACGTTGGGGCCGCTGCTCATGGCGGCGGTGCTGGTGCGGGCGGGGTCGTGGCGGCACGGCTACGCCGTCGTCGGCGGCGCGCTGCTCCCGATGACCGCCGTATTCTTCGTGACCCGTCACCGGTGGCACGAGCCGCCCCGGCCGGCGGCAGGCGCGGCCGCCCCGGCGGTCGGCATGAGGGCGTCACTCCGGGGACGGCTCGTGTGGCTCCAGATGGTCGCGTTCTTCGTGTACGTCGGGCTGGAGTTCACGGTCGGGCAGTGGACCTTCACCCTGCTCACGGAGGCGCGGGGCGTTCGGGCGGACGTGGCCGGGGTGCTGGCCGGCGGGTACTACGCGGCCGTCGGCGTCGGGCGGGTCCTGTCCGGGGCCGTCGCCCACCGGATCGGGCTGGACCGACTCGTCCGGTTCGCGACGTTCGCGGTACTGGTAGGGGCGACCCTCTTCGCCTTCGGCGCGCCGGTGGAAGTGTCGTTCGTGGGGCTGGCCCTCATCGGCCTCGGACTCGCCCCCGTTTTCCCGTGCCTGATGGCGCGGACGCCGGAGCGGTTGGGAGCCGGGTGCGTCACGCACGCCGTCGGGTTTCAGGTGCGTGCGGGGATGCTGGGTGCGGCCCTCGTGCCGGGCGTGGCAGGCCTGCTCGCCGAGACGACGGGCCTCGAACGGGTCGCCCAGTTCGCCGTGCTGCTCGCGGTCCTAATGCTGACGACGCACGAGCTACTCCTCGCCTCCGCGCGCCGTCGTTCACCGGCTTCTTGAAGGTGCGGAACCCGGACGCACGCCATCCGTGGAGCGGGTTCAGTTGGGTTGTAACGTGTCCTTCTCCGTGGTCTGCGGTCAGTATCCCCCGGACGCCCCCGCGTCGCCGTCGGAGAGGGCCGATCCGCGTCAGTCGGTGATGTTGGCGAGGTAGTCCTCGTACTTCTTCCGCGCCGCGAACTCGTCGCCCATGAGCGCCTTCTGCTTCGCCGTGAGCGAGTCGATCTCCTTCTCCTGGTCGCTCAACTTCTTCAGGTAGGTGGCGTACACCTCGGCCTCCTTCGGCGTCTCACGCAGGTTCTTGCGGATGCGGTCCTGGTCGGCGGTCAGCCGTGCGAGGTCGGCGACCACCTGGTCGAGTTCCCGCCGGGCCACGTCCCACTCGCCCTTGACCGTGAGGGCCGCTCGCAGCTTCTCCTTCAGCGCCGGGCTGGCCTCGCTCAGGCTGATGAGGTAACTGATCTGGCCCTCGGCCCCGTTGGTCAACTGGACGTTCGCGGTGATGTCCCGCTCCTCCTTGACCGTGAAGGAGGTCGTCTCGCCGGCCTTGATGCGCTTCTGGAACCGGTACACGTCCGGCGTCTCTTCGACCGGCTTGTCCGTGCCGACGAGCTTGAACTGCTGGGCGGTGCGGTTCGGGTGTTCGATCAGCAGGGTGCGGTCGGTCTGTGACCGGTTGACGATCTTGTAAGTTTTCTCGTCAGTCACCTTCGTGATCGTCGTCACGATCCCCTTCGTGGCCTTGACGCTGGTGATCTTCTGCGCGCCGGCCCCGGCCTTCGGGTCCACCTCGGTGCCCAGGTCGATGGCGTAGGACAGCAGTCGCTCCTCGTTCGGCTGCACGTCCAGGACGCGGGTGTCGCCCGCGTACACGCTGCCCTCGAACACGGTGATCGGCCCCTGGTTCAGGTGTGCCCCCGACGTGTTTTTGAAGCGCAGCCCCAAGAGCGGGTGCTTGGCCTGCACGCTCTCGTTGTAGATCGACAGGCGGGTGCCCTCGATGTCCTTCCCAACGATGGGCAGCAGCGCGCTTTTCTGACGAGGCAGCGTGACCGGCTGGTCGAGGACGTACTGGAAGGTGTCGCCCAGGGCGGCGGCCGTCGCCGCGTTGCCGACGCTGCCGGTGCCGAGTCGGGAGCCGAGTTCGCGGCCCACGTCCGCCGCGTGCCTCCGCCGCTCACCGTCGGTGGCCGGGTCGGAGGGCGATGCCAAAGCCGGCACCGCGTAGTCCCTTGCCGGGGGCAGTGGCCGCCCCAGCGGCGGAACCGGGATGGGGGCGGGAGGAGCTTTCGGAGCGGTCGGCCCGTCGTCGAACACGCCGACGCTGGAGTTGAAGAGTTGCTTGTGGGCGGCGGCCGCCTGCTGGGCCTGGGGAGCGAAGCTGCCCCGGTACGCCACCGGCCGCAGCGACGCGAACAGTTCCGGCTCGACCACCGGGCGGTCCACATACAGCGGGTTGTACAGGTCCATCTTGAAGCTGATCGGCCGCCCGCTCACCAGCGCCATCTTCACCCCCGACCAGTCCTCGTCGGTGGGGTTCTCGACCATCGCCCACCCCTGGAGGTACGGCTTCGCCTTGTCGTCCATCACCAGCCGGTAGCTCGTCTTCCAGATGGGGGCCTCGACCACATAGCCCACCTGCACCTTCCGCTTGCCCTCGCCGGCGAAGTGCAGGCTCACCGCCTTCTTCTGGCTGTCGTGGGAGAGGGCCAGCACCTCCAGCGCCCGGCGGAACTCGCTCTCGATCACCGGG
>JAYUBA010000743.1:0-5583 GCA_043741075.1 Frigoriglobus sp. | reverse complement strand
GCGCTTCAGAATGAGCTAAAGAACAACCGGAGCGCGGGCGACAGCCTCGCCGCGTGGCTGCGGCGCACGGAGGTCGAGTGGGCGGCGGTGTGCGACCGGCACCCGGCGCTGCGGGTCTGGGACGCGCGGCCCGACGTGGTGGAACAGGTGGTCCTGGAGGCGAAGTACAGCGGCTACATCGGCCGGCAGGCCGCGGAGGTGGAGCGGTTCAAGCGGCTCGAGGACCGGCGCATCCCGCCCGCCTTCGACTACGGCGCGGTCCACCAACTCCGCCACGAGGCGCGCGAGAAGCTGGGCCGGGTGCGGCCCTCCAGTTTAGGACAGGCGAGCCGCATCAGCGGCATCACCCCGGTCGACCTCGCAATGCTGTTGCTTTATCTCGAATAGGTGGTTATTGGCCCCTCGCCCGTTGGGGAGAGCCAGGTAACTGGCAGCACCCGCGGGGCCGGTCGCGGTCCACCGACCCGACCAACTCGCACGACTCGCACGACGCCCACCGGCGGTCCCCGGAAAGCTGGCAACAACGTGTGGCTTGCGCGGGCTGGGAAAGTCGATGAACCGTTCGACCGAGTCGGCAGGAGCCGGAAACTGGTCCGGGCGGGGTCGGTAAGACTGCTCGCGTGCGAGTCGCGTTGCGGGGCGGGGCGAACCGGAGAAGGTGTGACGGTCGCGACGGCGGAACCAGGGTCGGGTGCGTGCGACACCCCCGATCCGTTCGGTTCCGGGTCATTGATCGGACGCTGCCTCCGGGTATGATGTGACGAGGTGCCGAATCCTCCCCATCTTGCTCGACCACCCGACGCCCCTCACCGCGGGCAGTTCGGCCACCTTTCCCCAACTGCGCCGTCGGCCGGGTCGCTTCACCGCGCCCGGGTGGCGGGGCGGCCAGTCGTGTCCGGCGTGAGTCACGGACGGAATTTCGATCCGATGCCCGGCTCGGTCGTTCGGCCGTGCGCGGATCTCCCCCATGCGAGCCGGCCGAGCCGGCCAGGCGGATGCGCGTATGAAGACGGTGTTCACAACCGGCGAAGCGGCGAAGATCTGCAAGGTCTCGCAACAAACCATCATCCGGTGCTTCGACAACGGACAGCTCAAGGGCTTCCGGGTGCCCGGCAGCAAGTTCCGGCGCATCCCGCGGGAGGCCCTGTACAAGTTCATGAAGGACAACGGCATCCCGACCGACGCGCTCGAGAGCGGCAAGCGGAAGGTGCTGCTGGTGGACGACGACCCCGAACTCGTGGACATGATGAGCAAGGCGCTCCACGAGGACGGGCGGTTCGATGTGCGGGTCGCGTCCAACGGGTTCGACGCCGGGATGATGGTGAAGGAGTACCGCCCGGACCTGCTCATCCTCGACGTGATGCTGCCCGACATCAACGGCAAGGAGGTGTGCCACCGGGTGCGCGCCGACCCGTCGATGGAGGACGTGCGGATCATCTGCATCTCCGGCCTCATCGAGGAGGACAAGGTGCAGGAGCTGAAGCTCGCCGGGGCCGACGACTTCCTGGCCAAGCCGTTCGACGTGGACCACCTGATCGAGAAGATGTGCGCCCAGTTGGACATCGAGACCGGCGTTCTGGCCTGACGGCGAGAAATGATGAATGATGAATGATGAATGATGAATCAAGAGGCAGCCGTCTTTTGCTTTACATTCATCATTTATCATTCATCACTAATCATTGAGGGTTTCCAAGTGCCAGGGAAGGCGGTGGGCCGGGCCGCGGCGGCGTTGCCGTGGCTAAGCCCCAACACGGACGGCCTGATCCGACTCGCCGAAGCCCCCGCGGGCCTCGCGCGCCCGTGTGCCACCGACCCGGCGCTACTCGCCCTGCTGCTGCGCTTCAGCCCGCCCGCGCAGCCGCCCCCTTCCGAACTCTTCTGTACTTCGTCCCTGTTATCGGCTTCACTCCCGGACGCCGCGGGCGCGTACCTCGCGCACGGCCCCGGCGGTTGGGTTCCCACGAACTCCGAAGTGTCGCGCCGGTGCCGCGCGCTGACGGAACGGGCCGCCCCGCTCGCGCGCCGGCTCGCGGAGCGCGCCCGCCGCGCGTGCCCGGAGCGCGCCTTCGCGGTCGCGGCACTCGCCCCGCTGGGCTGGCTCGCGGTCGCGGCCGTAGACGCGGCCGTCGCGGCGGAACCGCTCCGCGACCCGACCCCGGCCGCACAGGCGGCGGTGTGGGGGCTGGATCAGAACGCGCTCGCGCGCCGGCTCGCGTACCGGTGGCGCTTCCCCGACTGGATCGCGACGGCGCTGGGCAACCTGAGCCTGCCGCTCGCCGCGGCGCGGGCCGTCGCCGCCGACCCCGACCTCTTCGCCGTCGTGCAACTGGCCGTTCTCGAAACCGAGCGTCGGACGCAATCGCTCGGGCTAACCGAATCCGCCGACCGGGCCGCGGTGCTGTCCGCGCTGAAGCTCGACGACGCCACCGTTGACGAACTGTGGGCGGGAATCGCGGTGGACGCGGAAGCACCGCCCTCCGCGCTCGATCCGAACCCGCACAACGTGCCGCTCGTCGCGAACCTGTTGAAGATGGCCGCCGAAAGCCGGCGGCGGAACGGGGCGGCTCTCGTCGCCCGCCTCGAGGACCGCCTCGACCAACTGCACGCGGCGGTCGCGCACGTCGGGCGCGACGCGGACCTGCGCGGGCGCGACGCGAAACTCGCGGCGCTGGCCGAACTCGCGGCCGGTGCCGGGCACGAGATCAACAACCCGCTCGCCGTCATCAGCGGGAACGCGCAGCGGCTGTTCCGCACCGAGCCGGACACGGAGCGCGGCGAATCGCTTCAGACGATCATTCGGCAGTCGCAGCGGATCGCGGGCATTCTGCGCGACCTGATGCAGTTCGCGCGCCCGTCGCGCCCGAACCCGCACCGCACCGCCGCCGCCGACCTGCTGAACGCGGTCCGCGACGACCTCGCGCCGCTCGCGGCGGAGAAGGGCGTGCGGCTCGAGATCGCGAGCGCCCCGGCGTCGGCGTTCGTGCGGTGCGACTTCGCCCAACTGAAGCACGCACTGACGGCCGTCGCGCGGAACGGGATCGAGGCCGCCGGCCCCGACGGATGGGTGCGCCTCGGTTCCACCGAGACGGACGAAGAGTTCGTGACGTTCGCGGTCGAGGACAGCGGGCCGGGTCTTTCCGCCGAATCGCTGGAACACTGCTTCGACCCGTTCTACTGCGGGCGCTCGGCCGGGCGGGGCCGCGGGCTGGGGCTGCCGACCGCGTGGCAGTTCGCGCGGCAGAACGGCGGCGACGTGCGGCACGAACCGACCGCCGACGCCCCGACGCGGTTCGTCGTCACCGTGCCCCGCTCGATCGCGCTCGAATTCAGCGACCGCCAATCCGCGTGAGTATTTCAGAGTAGTAGGCACACGGAGTGTGCCTACTACTCTGAATGACCCTTCTATCTCCAACCACACGCTTGCAGCTTCGAGTCTTCTCGATTACCTTCAATTCAGTTCGCTATTCAAATCTCACCCAGAAGGATGCCGGTCATGCGGCGCGTCGCCGCGGCGCTCGCCCGCAACGTCGTGCGGTTGCTCTACCCCAAGATGTGCCTCGTCTGCGACGCAATTGAGGGCGACGCGGACGTGTTCCGGCACGGACTGTGCAACGAGTGCCACCGGGCCGTCACGACCGACCCGTTCCCCGCGTGCCCGTGGTGCGCGCAGACGGTCGGGCCGCACACCGACACGACAGACGGCTGTGCGGAGTGCCGCGGAACCGCGCTCGGCTTCGAGCGGGCCGTCCGCCTCGGCCCGTACGGTGGGAAGCTGCGCGACGCGGTACTGCGCATGAAGTTTCTCGCCGGGGAAGGACTGGCGGACCTGCTCGGCCGCACGTTTGTGGAGAGCCGCAGCGAGGCGCTTCACCTCCTGGACGTTGACTTGGTTGCGCCGGTGCCGCTTCACTGGTGGCGGAAGTGGACGCGGGGCTACAACCAGTCGGAAGCCGTGGGCCGCGAACTCGCCGACGGGTTGAAGGTGGCGTTCGTACCGCACCTGCTCCGCCGCGTCCGGTGGACGACACAACAGGTCCAACCGACACGCGCGGCGCGGCGGGAGAATATGAAGGGCGCGTTCCGCGTGCGCAGCGGCGCAAGAATCGCGGGGAAAACGATCCTCCTCACGGACGACGTGATGACCACGGGCAGCACGCTCGGTGAGGCCGCCCGGACGCTCCGAGAAGCCGGTGCCGCGCGGGTCGCGGTCGCCGTGCTGGCCCGCACATAGGAGTTCTGCGGGGAACGCTGGTGGTACAAGGACGTGCGCGTGTGACGGGTCGGCGGGTCGCACCGGAAGCGGCACCCGGCCCGTGCGGGTGGGGCGAAGTTCCGGTGCGGTTTCGTGATGAAACACCCGGCCGCCGTGTGATACCAAGTAGGTTAGTGACCGCGCCGTTCCGGGGGGTACGGCCGCGGTCACTTCAAGGGGGATGTGGCAATGTCGCGATACGTATTGGGGATTGCGGGAGTGCTGGCGTTCAGCGGCCTCGCGCTGGCCGGTCCGGCGGACATGTTCGAGGAAAAGGACAAGGACTTCGGCGTCAGCCCGAAGGGCACCGTCCTCGTTCACTATTTCCGGTTCACGAACACAACTAAACAAACGGTCACGCTCGGCCAGCCGCGGGTCTCGTGCGGGTGCGTCACGCCCGCGCTGACCAAGAACCAGGTCGCGCCGGGCGAAACGGCCGCCGTGATCGCGTACATGGACACGCGTCGCATCCCGAACGCGGGCGTCACGAAGAGCGTGATGGTGTTCGTCCCGTTCACCAGCCCGAACTTCGAGGAAGTGTCGCTGAAGGTGACGACCGTCACCCGCGACGACCTCCTGATGTCCCCGGACACGCTCGCGTTCGGCTCCGCGATCAAGGGGAAGGGCGCGAAGGCGACGACGAAGGTGACGTTCACGAGCGACGCCAACTGGACCGTAACCAAGGCCAGCAGCACCGGCGCCTATGTGATCCCGGAGTTCAAGGTTTCGGCCCGCAACGGCACGACGGTCACCTACGAGGTGACCGCGAACCTCGACAAGGAGTGCCCGGCCGGCAACTGGACCTCCGACATCTACCTCGAAACGTCCAACGCGGCCGTCGCCAAGCTCCGCATTCCGGTTACGGTGACCGTAACCGCGCCGGTCGCGGCTTCCCCGGAGGCCGTGACCTTCGGCAGCGTGAAGATGGGCGAACCCACCGAGCAGAAGGTGACCATCCAGAGCAAGACGCCGTTCAAGATTCTGGAGGTGAAGGGGGCCGACGACCAACTGACCGTGAAGGTCGATACGGACGCGAACCGAGCGGTCCACACGGTCACCATCGCGGCCAGCCCGAAGGCGACCGGCGGCTTCGCCCGCACCGTCGAGATCGTGACCGACAACAAGGACCAGCCGTCGGTGATCGTGCAGGTGACCGCCAAGGTGGTCGAGAAGTAAGAGAAGAATACGCCGCACGACGGACGCGGAAAAAGGCACGATCAGAACGAAAGCAGTGTTACTGGTTCCAGCCTCGGGAATGATCCCGGTTATGCTGCGAGTGTGATGCCCGGCAATCCCGTCTGCTGTATGAAGCCTCTCAACAGGTCGGGACG
>JAYUBA010000742.1:0-5586 GCA_043741075.1 Frigoriglobus sp. | reverse complement strand
ACGGTCGCGAGGTCCTGACCGAGCATCCCGGACGCGCCCTGGATGCGGATCAGGAGCGAGTCCATCGCCCGCCGCAGCCCCCGCGCGAGGCCGTAGCCGAGCAACAGCCCGGCGCCCGAGCCGAGCACGCCGACGGCCACGAATCCCCATGTGAGGCGGCGGAGCGTGGCCCGGTGGTCGGCCTCCGACTTCTCGATCTCCAGCGCGTTGAAGTCGCGCAACCGGTCGCACGCGGGGATGGTGTGGGCGGCGAGGTGCGTGGCCGCGTCCGGGGAACCAGCCCGCCCGCGCCACAGGGCGAGGTACACCCCGAAACTGTCGCGCACCCGCTCGGCCAGCGCCTTCTCCGCGCTCTTGTCGGCCAGCCGCTCGATCTCCCCCAGGTGCGTCTGCACGCGGTCGTGCAGCGGTTCCAGTTCGGTCACCCCGCGCTTGTGGAGCGCGACCAGGTCGGTGAACGTCTCCCGCAGGTCCGCGGCGGCGCGCCGGCTGCCGATGTTCTCGTTCAGAACGTCCGCCGTGCGCACCTGCTGGCTGTTCAGGTAGGCGGCGACGACGACGGACGAGGTGAGCAGCAGCGCGCTGCTGGCCCCCGTGGCGAGCAACAGCCGGCTCGGGTAGTTGTGAATGGACATCGCGGATGAGCTACGCCGGGGGAGAGGTAGTCGTTCTGACGACAGTGTACGAGCCGCCGCGTGTTCGTGTCATCGACCGACCACATCGGCATCGGCGCGTTTTCCCGCGTCGCGGAAGGTGCGGATCGCGACCGTCTTGGGGTTCCCCCACCACAGCTCGCGGGGCACGCACCCGAAGAACGTGAACGCCTCGACGAGTCCGTGAGAACGGACTCGGTGCGCTCGGGCGGCAGTGCGAGGGCGAACGGGCAGTTGGAGTAACTCCAGGTGTCTTCCGTCTCGCCGCCGGTGACCACTTGCCCACGTCATTGCCCCCGGCTTCCTCGTCTTCCAACTTCTCGTCATCGAGGTCATCATTCCAGTCCAGGGGAGGGCTTCCGCACGGGGGCCGGCGAGGTTGCTGGTTCAGTTTGGAGCGGGTCAACAGAGCAGGCGGATGGGTCACCCACACTACGAGCGCCGGCTCTGAATGGCGCGTGCCGCACAAGTCCGGTATCCGCGTGAACAGTTCAGACCCGGAGCATCAACAACTGCGCGGCGAGTACACGTCGAGAGATCGCGCCAACGCGGCGTGCATCGGCCGGCCGGGGCGGGTAAAGTATTTCCACAATCCCCACGAGGCCGACGCTATGGGCAAGAAGAAGAAACCCGCCGAAACGCCGTCGCTGTTCGACGAGGAACACCCACAGGGGGCTGACGCCCCCCGCTCGCCTGAAAGCAATCAGGGGGCCGACGCCCCACCACCCAAGACCGAAGGGCTGCCGCCGCTGCCGGCCGGCGTGCCCGGTCTGCCGACGGACCTCGACCCGTCCTGGCTCGCCGCGCTCGACCCGGAGACCCGCAAGCCGTACTGGGCCGATCTCGCCAAGTTCGTCTCCGACGAGCGGAAGAACTTCACCGTCTTCCCGCCCGCGGCCGACGTGTTCAACGCGTTCCGCTACGCCCCGCTTGACAAACTGAAGGTGCTGCTGCTCGGCCAGGACCCGTACCACGGGCCGGGGCAGGCGCACGGGCTGTGCTTCTCCGTCCGGCCGGGCGTGGCGACTCCCCCCTCGCTCCGCAACATCTACAAGGAACTCGACACCGACCTCGGCGTTCCGCCCGTGAAGCACGGCTACCTCGCGTCGTGGGCCAAGCAGGGCGTCCTCATGCTGAACGCGTGCCTGACGGTGCGCAAGGGCACCGCCAACTCGCACGCCGGGAAGGGGTGGGAGAAGTTCACCGACGCCGCCATCCGGGCCGTGAACGACCAGAAGCGGACCGTCGTGTTCGTGCTGTGGGGCGGGTACGCCCAGAAGAAGCTCCCGCTCATCGACCCGACCCGGCACGTCGTCGTGAAGTCGGCGCACCCGTCGCCGTTCTCCGAACACAACTTCTTCGGCACCAAGCCGTTCTCGAAGATCAACGCCGCGCTCGAAGCCGCCGGCGTAGCACCCATTGATTGGAGGCTGCCGGAGAATGCGGAAGAGTAGGGAGAAGAATTAGCCGCAGATAAACGCAGATCGGACAGGAATAAGAACTGTATTTAACTCGCGTGTCTGGCTTGATCTGCGTCTCTCTGCGTTTATCCGCGGCTTCTTCGTCTTCACTGTTCCGCGAGCGGGAAACGGACGCGGAAGGTCGTGCCCCGGAGAGGCGCGGAGTCGATCTCCAGCGCCGCGCCGTGGTGCTCCAGCACCATCGCCACGAACGACAGCCCCAGGCCCATCCCGGCGCTGTAGCCCTCGTAAAGCGCGTTGTCGCGCTTCGTCGTGAAGTGCGTTTTCAAGCAGTTCCGCCGCACCTCGTCCGTCATGCCGATGCCGTTGTCGCGCACCTCCAGAATGACGTGGGCGCCGTCGCGGCTCGCGCTCAGGTGAACCTCGCCCTTCCACGACGCCGCGTCGAGCAGCTTCTGCCGCCGCGCGGTCGCGTCGGTCTCGCGCTTGGCCTCGTCGCGCAGGTAGTTCCGCATCTCGAAGGTCGCGTCGCGGGCGTTGAACACGAGGTTCTCGACCGCCTGCTGAAGGTGCGACAGGTCGCCGGTCACGGGCGCGGGGCCGGGCGGCACGTCCGCGGTGACGGTCAGCTTCCACTTGTCGCGGCCCGTCTCGGCCCACGTCCGCTGCGTGTCGCGGAACAGCGCGTTCACGTCCACCCGCGTCACCTCCGCGTTGGCCGGGTCGCGGCGCACGGTGCGGAGGATCTGCTGGAGCCGCTCGGTGACCGTGCCGAGTGTGGCCTTCACTTCTTCCAACATGCCGTGCTGCGCGTCGGTGGTGCCGTCCGCTTCCATACAGCGGGTGATGAGGTCGTTGGGGCGGACGAGCAGGTTCTTGATGTTGTGCGCGTAGCTGCCGGCCATGATGCCGATGCCCGCGTACAGTTGCGACTTCATCTCCAGCGCGTCGCGCTCGGCGTCCGCGGCGCGGCTCCCCAGCTTCGCGGCCTCGAGTTCCTGTTCGAGCAACTTGCGGCCGAGTTCCTCGCTGCCCCGCTCCGCCTCCTGCTGCTTCACGCGCGCCTCGAGCAGGTTCCGCTCGATCAGTTCGCGCTCCACCTGCGCCGCGAGCAGCTCGCGCTCGCGGTGTTCGGCCGCCGCGGTCGCGCGCCACTTCTCCAATTCGCGTGTGCGCTCGCGGCGCAGGAACCGGGCCACCAGGAGCACCGCGAAGAACGTGGTGGGCACCAGCACCGCGGCCCCGACCGTCTGCCACTTGCGGTACTCGTCCTGCTGCTTCTGCATCCGGTTGAACGAGTGCAGTTGGTACACGCACCGGACGGTGGCCGTCGCGCCGGGGCGGTGCAGCGCCGGTTCGTACTCGAGCGTGCGCAACTGCGCCTGCGCGGAGCCGCCGGGCCGCGGCTTCGGCGACACCCAGCCGAGCGCCCGCGCCGGGCGCTCGTCGAGGTCGCTCACCCCCGCGAACTCGACCTCCAGCGCGTACAGGTTCGGGAACAGCGGCAGTTGCCCCGCGTACATCCGCGTGGGTTCGACCATCGCCCGCAGGTGCTCCTCGATCTCCGCGCGCTTGTTCTTCACCCGGTCGGCGTGGTCGAGGCCGCGCTGTTCGGCGCGGAGCAGATCGACGTACTCGCGGACCAGTTCGGTGAGCGTCTTGCGGAACACGCGGGTGTTGTCGAGCCACTCGCGCACGTCCGCGCGGTCGGTCTCTTCGCCCCAGTTCGCGCGGGTGTAGAGGAGCCAGCCGAGCAGGCCGACGAGGACCGCCCACAGCACGGCGAGCGGCGCGAGGCGGCCCGCGTACCGCCACACCGGCAGCGGCGGGGCGTCGGCTTCCGGGGGGGCGGGTGTGGCGGTGGAACTCATGCGGTGTCGCGTGAAGGAGAGTTATTCTTGACCTCCCCCCTTGAGGGGGAGGTCAAAGATTGCCGGTTCATTCCCCGGACCCCCAGTCGCTCGGCCGCACCGACTGCACGACCGGGCGCGAGTGGAGGCGGACCCACGGGCGCCCGGACGCGCGAGTGTAGACGTCGATCACCGCGTCCGGGTACGTCACCACGCCCTCCACCCGCGGCGTCGGGCGCAGCACCACGACGTGCTCGCCGGACCCGGTCAGCCGGTTGCCGGACGGGTCGAAGAAGGCCGGCGCGAGGGCGCGGAACCCGGCGGCCAGCGCGTCCGGGCCGGGCACCACGCCGTCGGCGCCGTCGGGGAACGCGCCGCGGGCCAGCACGGCGGTGAGGGTGGTGAACAGTTGGATGTCCTCCGTGCTGCTCTTCACGTCGCCGGGCCGCGCCGGCGGGTGCAGCTCGTACCCGCGCGGCGGGACGTGGTCCCCGGCCTCGTCCCAGTCGAACGGGTCGGTGTGCGTGAACAGCACCAGCGGGATGGGGATGGCCCGCACCGGCCACGCGAACTCGCCGTCGCGGAACAGCGCGTTCACCGGGATGCCGTCGCCGGTCACGGCCACCAGCCGCCGCGCCGCGCCGGGCGCGCCCTGCGACAGCGCGCCGAGCACCCGCCGGGCCGGCGCGGTCACCGTCGGGATCACCAGCACCGTCCGCTCGCCGCGCCGCGGCAGGTTCGCCAGGATGTGATCGACCACCTGCGCCTCGTACCGGTTCGGGCGGGAGAACCGGCCGGCGCTGAACGGCAGGAGCGTCGATTCGACCGCCACCCGCGGGCGGCCGGGCCGCGAACCCTGTTCGGCCAGCACCTCGCGGAACTGCTGCGACAGGTCCAGCGAGTACGGGTCGTCCTTCCACGCGACCGCGAACGCGGGGACGCCCGGCGGCGCCGCGCGCGCGTCCGGGAGCGCCGCCACGCCCGGCGGCGGGGCGTGCAACTCCGCCAGCAGCGGGAGCACCCCCCAGACGCCGCCCGCGGCACCCGGCACGGCCCGCAGACCGGGGAGCACCACCGGACCGGGCCGCAGCGCCGGATCGGTCAGCACGAAGTCGGTGACCGCTTCCGCCATTTGCCGGTTGGTGAAGCAGAACCGGTACGACCGGTCGTACAGCGCGATCAGCTTGGGGGGCTGGTAGTCGGCGGCGTAGCTGTCCTCGTCCGAGTACACCGCGTCGGCGGTCGCGGTCGCCATCAGGAGGAGCGGCTTCGGGCCGGGCCACGCGGTCGCGGCCATCGCCTCGGCCAGTTCCCGCGCGCGGTCGCTGGACCACCCGCCGACGATCGCGAGCGGGGCCGGGCCGCGCGCGGCCAGCGCCTTCACCCACGCGTCCGCCGGCGCGTAGTTCGTCACCTTGTACCAGCGGACGCGGAGGCTCCCGGCGAACCCGTCGCGCGAGATGACCACTTCCGGAACCGCGGTCGTGCGGTCCGGGAACGCGGCCGAGTCGTCCACGCGCAGCCCGGTCGGCGCGCCGGACGCGGCCATCTCGGCCCGCTTCATCCCCCACACGACGTTCTCCCACGCCTCGCCGGACGTGGGGATGTGGAGCCACGCGACCTCGTGGTCGCCGTCGGGCACCGGCAGCGGCTTCGCCACCT
>JAYUBA010000741.1:0-5588 GCA_043741075.1 Frigoriglobus sp. | reverse complement strand
CCCCTCAAGGGGGGAGGTCAAGACTTCAGGCTGACCGAACAGCGGGGCCAGCAGCTTCACGCACGCGGCGAACATCTCCACCCGGTCGAACGCGTCCGGGTCCATCATCAGTTGCACGTCCAGCCCGTGGAACAGCGCCTGCACCAGCGCCGCCAGCACCCGCGGCGATACGCTTCGCGGTTCGGGCACGCTACCGGCCACGTCCGCCGCGATGAACGACCGCCACTCGGAGTACCACTCCGACAGCCGCTTGCGGTAGTCCTCGCGGTGCCCCATCTGCGCCAGGAACGTGAACAGCAGGCTGAACAAATCCTTCGCCGCGGGCGGCGGCCAGTCCGGGTCGAGGTGCTTCTTCAGCGCGTGCTGGAGGCACTCCCACGCCCGCCCGGTCATCGGTTTCGGCCCGCCCGCCTGCATCGCCTCGCGAATCATCCGCCGCAGCATCCGGTCGTACACCGCCAGCAGGATCGACTCTTTCGCCGGGAAGTAGTACGTCAGTTGCCCGCGGCTCATGTCCGCGAGGTCTTCGATCTTCTTGAGCGACAACTCCTGAATGCCGTGCCCGGCGATGATGGCTTCGGCCGCGTCGAGGATCTGCTCGCGCCGCCCGCGCGCGACCTCCGACAGTCCCTCCGCCGGGTCGCTCAAACCGGGAATCTCCGGCTTGTGTATTCCCTCACAAGGATTCGGCGTTGGAAGCGTTTCATCCATGAGAAAGCGTCGAGATTGTCCCAAGCGAGAGCGACCGCGTAACTTCGGGCGTCAGGAAAGGCGGTCGTAGACCAACCGGTCTAGCGTACAAGGTGATCGTAGTCCAACCGGTCTAGAGGCGTCAAGGGGATTTCGCGGTACATACCCAAACGGGGTGTGGCGGGTTTCAACGTCGGCGTAAGTGGCGCACTCGGGAGAATCGACTCAAACGGCGCGGCCGTTCCGGCCGATGACGGATGATGCGGGCCGGTGTCCGCACGGAGGCGGTATGCGCGGTTCGTTCGGAGCGTGTGCGGTCGCGTTCAGCCTGCTCGCGGGCTGTCGCTTCCACGCGCCCGCGCCGCCGACCCCGCGCCAGCCGGTTCCCACCGTCGCGCCGGTGACCGCTGACTTCCCCCTTACTAAGGCGACGCGAACCGAACCGGACCTGCGCACGCTCGCGAAGACACCGGTGCGCCAAATCGGCGCATCAGAAGACGCGAGCTACCGCCGGCTGACGGAACCGGTGTGCCAGGCGCTCGCGGCGAAGCACGCGGCACTCGCGGACGCGCTCGACGACGAAGGCCGCGTACCGCCGAAGTGCGAGTCGCCCGCCGACGCGCTCAAGCAAGCGGTGCGGTTCCACGCGGCGCTCGAACTGCGGAACCGCGCCGCGGCCGACGCGCTGGACCGCTTCTTCCAGCTCGCGAACGCGGAAGCCAACACCGACTTCCTGCGGGACGCGTTCCCCGTGCTCGACGACCTCATCGCGAAGGCGAAGGCGGCCCGCGCCGCGGACGTGCGCTTCCCGCTGGACCCGGCCGACCTGGAGCGGCAGCGGTCGCAGACGCTCACTCAACTGGAGCAAGCCGAAACCGGCAGCGACCTGCTGAACATCGACCTGAAGCGTCGGCTCGGCCTTCCGCCGGCGGGCGAGCGCCTGTGGCCGAGCGGAGAGTTCGGCATCGGCACCGAAGTGGTGGACGCGAACACCGCCGTGAACGCGGCGCTCGCGGACCGCCCGGAACTTCGCGGGCTGCGTGCGGTTCACGCGAACCTCTCCTTAGACACGCTGTCTGTTGCGCGTGAGGCGTTGCGTGCCGGCAATCCGCTGCTCGGCGCGGGGGCGTTTCCGGTTCGCAGCGGGCTGGCGCGCGCCGTGCTGAAGCACCGCGGCCCGGACCCGAACGATGTCGCGGAAGTGGCGGTTCGTCGGAAGCAACTGGACGACCTGATCGCCGCCCGCGAGCGCGACATCGCGGACGAAGCGCGGGCCGCGGTGGTGTCGCTGAACGCGCAGACGCGGCGCGTGCAACTGGCCCGCGACCGTCTCGACGCGCGAACCGCGCAGCGCGCCGACGCGGCCAAGAAGCGCGAGGCGAACCAACCCGGTGCGGAGTTGCTCGAAGCGCAGGTCGCGCTCGACTGGCTGAAGGCGCGGGCGGAGGTGGTAAGCGAAGTGATGGCGTGGCACCAGGCCCGCGTGCGGCTGAAGGCGGCGCAGGGCTGGCTCGCGTGGGAGTGCCTGGGCGACCCGAAGAGGTGAACGGGACATCGGCAGCGGGTACAATGAGGGGAGAAAGCGAGGGCGTTCAATGCTTCCCGTCGAGATTCACGACCGCGGATGCGGGCCAGAGTTGAAGGGCACGCGGCTCACCGTGTACGACATCATCCCGTACCGCCTGAAGGGCTACACGCCGGAGCAACTGGCCGCGGTGTTCACGGGTTACACCGAACTCACGCCGGCGCACATCGAGGCGCTGTACCGCTACATGGACGAACACCGCGACGAGGTGATGGCGGTTCACGAGCGGATCGAGGCACGGATCGCGAAGGGCAACCCGCCGGAGATCGAGGCGAAACTGGCGGAGGGGCGGGCGCAGTTCCAGGCGAAGCTGGCGGAGATTCGTGAGTTGAAGGTGGCCGAGGCGGATGCAGTGAGGCCGAATGCGATTGTGATAGGTGTTACGCCGACGACTGAAGCGGCTGGTCTTCAGCCCCGGAGGGGCGACCGATGGTAGCCAGGGGTGAGCGAGCGCTTCGCGAGCGCAACCCCTGGTACACGTCCGGAGAACCCGAAGCCCCGGAGGGGCGACAGTTCATCCCGCGTAGGCTCTGCCGCCCCTCCGGGGCTGCATGTTGTTTCGCGTGGGTTCCAGGGGTTGCGCTCGCAAAGCCTCGCTCCACCCCTGGCTACCATCGGTCGCCCCTCCGGGGCTAAGAAGTGCTACCGCGGTCTGCCCGCAAGTCACCCGTCGGACTTGTCGAGGCGATCCCCTTCCGGAAGTTCGTCCTTCGGCTTCACCTGGGCGGCCGTCCAGAGCATCTGCCGCGCCATCCCGTGCAGCATCTTCACCTCCTGCGGCGTCGGCTGGGCGCGGCCGATCAGGTGCCGGAGGCCGTGCATTAGCGCGTCGCCCTTCTCGCCGAACAGGTAGCCGACCGCGGTCAGCGCTTCGCGCAGGTGCTCGAACATCCGCTCCTGGTCGGCGAACGCGGCCACCGCGCGAACGGGTAACTCCGGTCGGCCGCGGGCGTCGTTCGCCGCTTTCGACCACGCCTTGCGCAACTCGTAGCAGCAGATCGCCACCGCCTGCGCCAGGTTCAGCGACCCCCACTCCGGATCGACGGGGACGTGAACCAGGCCGTGGCAGCGGCCGATCTCCCCGTTGGTCAGTCCGGTCGGCTCCGGGCCGAACACCAGCGCCACCGGCCCCGCGTCGGCCGCCGCGAGCAGCACCGGCATCTTCTCCGCCGCCGTACCGGTGACCCCGGACCGGTGGACGCCCCCCGTCACCGCCGACGTGGCGAAGCTATACACGCAGTCCGCAAGCGCGTCGCCGAGGTCCGGCACGACGCGGGCCGCGTCGAGGATCGCGAGGCCGTGCGTCGCCATCCGCCGGGCTTCGAGGTCGTTGGTCGAAGCGTAGGGGGCGACCAGCACCAGGTCGGTGAGGCCGAAGTTGCGCATGACGCGCGCGGTCGCGCCGAGGTTCCCGGCGTAGTGCGGGCGGACCAGGACGACGCGGCAGCGGGAGAGTGACATGGGTGAGATTCCGGTCCAGGGTCTCACGACCCTGGCTACGAACAGCCGCCCCTCCGGGGCTACGATCGCTTCCATTCTGGAAGCCCTGGAATGGCGACTGTCGGTAGCCAGGGGCGCAAGCCCCTGGTTCCGAGCTATGCCCTCGTCAGTTCCCGCGCCAGATCGCTGAGCTTCTTCAGGTCGAGCTTGCCGCTGCCCAGCACGGGCATCGCGTCCACCGGGTGGCAGTCGCGGCGGTCGGGCACCCACAAGTTCGGGATGCCGCGCTTCGACAGCGACGCCAGCATGTCGGAGAGCTTCGCTTCGATTTCGGGCAGGTATAGCACGACCACCCGCTCGCCGCGCTTCTCGTCCGGCACCGCGGCCACGGCCAGCACCCGGTCGCCGCCGGTCGCGAGGGCGTCGTGCATCTCGTCGTCGAGCTTTTCGAGCGGAACCATCTCGCCGGCGATCTTGGCGAACCGCGACAGCCGGCCGGTGATGCGGACGAAGCCGTCCGGCTCGATCAGCCCGGCGTCGCCGGTGTTGTACCACCCGTCGCGGACCGCCGCGGCCGTCTTCTCCGGTTGGTGCAGGTAGCCCGCCATCACGTTCGGCCCCTTCGCGCATAACACGCCCTCCACTCCGACCGGGAGCGGTTCGTTCGTGTCGGGATCGAACGCCTTCACGCACACGCCGAAGATCGGCTGGCCCACGGTGCCGCGCATGTTCCGCCGCTGGGGCATCCCGCCGACGTGTACGTCCGCCATGTTGCACGACACCACGGGCGACAGTTCGGTGCAGCCGTACCCTTCGAGCGGCAGCACGCCGAACTTGGCAAAGAACTCGTCCTGCAACTTCACCGGCAGCTTCTCCGCGCCGCACACGATGAGGCGCAGCGTGCGGAAGTCGTCGGCCCCACACCGGCGGACGTAGAAGCGGAGGAACGTCGCGGTCGCGGCCATCATGGTGGGGCGGTTCGTGCGCGCGAGGTCGCCCACCTCCTTCGCCTGCCGCGGATCGGGGAAGTACACCGCGGTGCAGGGCGCGTTCAGCGGCGCCCACAGGCACACCGTGTAGCCGAAGCTGTGGAAGAACGGGAGGATGCCGAACACCGTCTCGCCGGGGGCGAGCTCCAGCGTGCGGATGGACGCGTCCGTGTTCGCCGTGACGTTGCGGTGCGTCAGCACGACGCCCTTCGGCTCACCGGTGCTGCCGCTGGAGAAGACGATGGTGAGCGTGTCGTCCGGCCGGTGCCGGTGCAGACCGAGAAGGAAGCGGTCGATGGCCCAACCGGGGAGAAGGAGCACCATCAGGAAGGTGCCAATGCGCTCCCACTTCGTGACCGCGCCGAGTACGTCTTCGAGGTAGATCAGTTGCACGTCGTCGGGAAGGTCGAGCGGCACGCGCGCGGTGAACCGCTTCGCGGTGACGACCGTGCGGACGCCGGCCTGCTTCACCGCGGAGCGGACGGCCGCGGTGCCGGCGGTGTAGTTCAGGTTCACCGACGCCTTGCCGAGAAACGCCAGCGCCAGGTTCGCGAGCGCCCCGCCGAGGCCGGTGGGGAGCCAAATGCCGACGTTCGGCGCGTCGCCCACGCGCGGGCGGAGGTAGCGGGTGACGCACAGCGCCCCGACGAGCAGTTTCGCCCAGGTGAGCGTGCGCGGCGGCCCGCCGGAGTTGTCCACGACCGCCGGGCGGAACAGCCGCCGGAACTTCGCCGCGACCCGCACGAACCGCCGGTGCGCGAGTAACAGGTGACCGCTTTCGAGGATGGCGAGGTCGGCCGACGCCTCTTGCACTGCGAGGCGCAGATCGGGGGCGGTTTTGGTTTTGCCCTCTCCCCTTGCGGGAGAGGGTGGCGGCGCTTCGC
>JAYUBA010000740.1:0-5594 GCA_043741075.1 Frigoriglobus sp. | reverse complement strand
CCGAACCCGACGAATGAGAGCGGGTTGGGATGACGAGTACCTCCTGAGAGTGCTAAACATTCTTTCGACCGATAAATGAATAGTGCGCACGCCCTGCCGTCCGCCCAGGGCTTGAGGCCGCCGGGGCCGACCTATCGAAGCTCTACGTCTACGACTCGAATCGCTTCGGCACCCGTCCTCTGACCCTCCCCGATGACCTCGGTGCCATCGAGGTCGCGGCGGGCGAGGTCCAGGCCCGGCTGGTCGTGATCGACCCCTTCACCGCCTTTCTCGGCGGTAACGCCAACTCCGACCAGAGCGTCCGCAAGACGATGGGGGCGTTGACGGCGTTCGCCAGCCGCGCCGGGCTTGCCGTCGTCCTCGTGCGCCACAACCGGAAGGCCGGGTCGGGAAACCCGGCCTACCGGGGGGCCGGGAGCATCGGGATCATCGCCGCCGCCCGCTCGGCCCTCGCCGTCGCCCCCGATCCGACGACCAGCGACCCGCACATGCACGTCCTCGTCCAGACCAAAACCAACCTCGCCACCGCCGCGAGCCTGTCGTACCGGACCGTCAAGTCCGGCGACCGGATCACGGTCGAGTGGCTGGGCGAGAGCCGGTGTACGGCACGCGACCTGGCCGGCGCGGAGGACCGCTCGGCGCACGCCGAGGCGATGTGGGTTCTGTACTCCCTCTTGTCCGACGGGCCGGTCCAGGCGAGCGATGTCTACTCGCGTGCCACCGCTGCCGGGGTCGCCAAGCGGACTCTTGAGCGAGCGAAGGTCGCCCTACAGGTGCGTACCCGCAAGCAGGCAGCGGTGCCGGTTCGTGCTGGACGTGGGAGTTGCCGCGCGATGACCGGTTGCTCCGGCCGTTTCGCGAGCGTGAGCGGGACGAGGGGATCGAGCGGCTGACATACGGGGACGAGCCGCCGCTGCCGGGCGACGAGTGGAAGTCCGGCGAGCCGCTGGATGACGATGGGGCCGACCACGAGTGATCGGCCGAGACCGTAGCGAGCAACAAAGCAAAGTCTGAGATTCCGACCCTTACGAACCACGAGCGGGCCACGGTTCGGCCCGCTCCACAAAAGAGAAACCTCGATGTCAGCGAACGCAATCGACGCGGCGCGGGC
Organism: Frigoriglobus sp.; assembly: GCA_043741075.1. GTDB lineage: Bacteria > Planctomycetota > Planctomycetia > Gemmatales > Gemmataceae > Gemmata. Next base: position 4,483 of record JAYUBA010000740.1, on the reverse strand, counting down.
CGCCGAGCTAGAGGTCATCGTCGCACGGGCCGACGAACGGGTGCGCACCGACCTTGCCCGGCTCAGGACCCAGCGCGAGTACGGCCTCAGCGCCTTCAGCCGCAAGGTCCCATACGCCGCCGGCCGCCGGTACTGCCAACTGACCCACGGCGACACCCCGCCCGGCTACCCGGTCGTCCTGGCAGGGCGAGTCCTGCTCGCCCTGCGCCTGCTCCCCCGGCTCGTGGCCGACGGCCTCGTCACCACCGTCTACCTGGAGCAAGGTCTGGGCGTCCGGTACACGGGCGTCCCGCCGACCACGCCCGTCGCGAAGCCGACGTTCGCGGACGAACTCCGCGCCCGTGACATGACTGGCGAGGACGTGAACGCGCTCGCCCGGTTCGGGTACGGCGACCCGGCCGCGTGGCGGTGGGATGACGTGTGGCGGTGGACACGGGGACACGAGCAGACCACGGTGGTCGCGACGTATCGGGGGCAACCCGTGGGGTTCGCGAGTTACCGCTTCCGGGGCACGGCCGAGGGGAGCGGCCCGGACACAGCGGACGCGGCGAACCTCGTCGTCGTAATCCACTGGATCGTGGTCGCACGCAAGTGGCGGCGCAGGGGGGTGGGACGGTTCCTGATCCGGATGATCGAACAGCGGGTCCGGGCGGAGTGTGCGGGGAAGCCGACGGAAGGTGTGACGTACCGGGCCGACGTGCGCAGGGCGTGCCTGCCGGTAGTGCCGTTCTTCGTCGCGACGGGCTTCGTCGCCTCGCTCGTGCCCGGCAACGGGGGCAATACGTCGTGCGTGCGAGAGGTGCCGGTGCCGGTCGAGAGGTCGGGCATCGCTCCGTTCGCAAGTTGATCGAGCCGTTGGGCGGCCGACCGGGGTTCGTACTCGGTCGGCCGCAGCAAAAGGTCGCCACAAGCTAAACGCCCGATCCGACGGACCACGATCATGTACGAGAGGTTCTCAACGTGTCGCGCAACCGTGTTCCAGGTGAATCCTCGGCCGCGCTCGCCCTCGCGGTCGCCGCGATCTCCGTCTCGCTCCCCGGCGCGCCCGTGAACGCAGGCCGCCGGCTCGCGGCGGTCATGGCCGCGTGTGACGCACGCGACTTCTCGGAAGCGACGCGGACCGCCCTCGCCCGTCGGGTCACGCCGTGGCTCGCTCTCGCGTTCCGCCTCGGCCGTCCGATCTGCGAATTGGAAAACATGGACCCCACAGACCTGCTCAACCTGCTCCGGGCGGCACACCCAACCCACGGCCGAACCGACACGGCCGTTGCCCACACGGCCGACGAACTTGTTCCCGACGAACCGCTTTTCGCGAGCAAAGCGATGCCTCCGACGAGCGCCGGTTCGTGCTGAGTGACCGCCCGTGCTTCGGACCCCAGCGCTCGCGAGCGCTGCCCTCCGGACGTTCCGACGGGAGCGGGTTGGCACTCGAACTCCGGACGCTTACTATTCGCGGCCGGTTGCGTGATCTCACGCCCGGTCCCTTCAGGAGAGCCGTGAATATGCCGACCCTGACACTCCCGACCGTGATGACCACCGGCGACGTGGCCCGCGAGATGACCGCCAGGGGCTACCGCACGCCCGACGGTCGCGACATCCGGCCCTGGATGGTACGCCGGATGTACGAGCTTGGGCATGTGTCCGAGTCCGTGACCCGCGTCGGGACCTATCGCCTGGTGCCGGTCGGCGACATCCCGGTCGTCCTGGCGGCCCTGCGTCGCGCCGGCTACCTCGACGTTCCCCCCGACGAGACTTGGTGAGCCTCTCCGGGCGCACCGGCGGTCCTGCCCCCCGGCGAAAGCCACCCCGAAAACGGGCAGGGCGGCACGGGCATCAAGCCCGTACCGCCCCAGTTAGCAAACGATCTTACTTCGCCACGATCCCAACCGACCGACCAATCGGCCAAGCTCCCCAGCCGCCGACGGGTCGGGCATCCGCGAGGACGAACACAATGTACCCCAACACCGCCGGCGACGGCAACTCCGTTGCCCCCGCCGCCCCCGTGCGCTCGCCGAGTGATCCCCCGGCCCGCGACTACACCAGGATCGCGCAGACACTCCGGGCCGAGTACCGCATGGCCGGGTGCGCCGACACCCTCCCGCTCCAATTTCGAGTCAGCGCCCGTGCCCTCGGCGTCATGCGGACCGGTCTCTACCCCGCCGATCCGAAGATGGGTCACTCTGCCGTTCGCCTGTCCGAGTCGTGGGTGCCGGCCGGCGACTCCCTGGCGTTCCCGGTCCGCGACGCCGGCGGTGCCGTCGCCGGCATCTACCTGCACTCGCTCGACGGTCACCCCTCTGCGTCCGTCGGCGCGCCGGGGGTGATCGGCCCCGACGGGTGGGACACCCCTTCGACGGCCGAGGACCCGCAGGAGTCCGTGGCGTTCGTGGTGCGGTCGGTGCTGGACGTGTTGGCACTCGAAACGGTCGGCCTGCTGGCCGTCGCCCTCGCCGGCCCCGACTACGACGCCGACCTCCGGGTTCTGGTGGCGACGATCCACGCCCGCCCGCTGACCGACCGCGCGTGGATTCCGGTCGGGGAGCGTGAGTGGGCCGAGCGCGCGGCTCAAGCCCTCCACGGCGCGGGCGTCCCCGTGGTGTCCTGGCAGACCCCGCCCTACCTGTACTCCGACATCCACGGGTGGGTGAGCGCCCGGCTCCCCGGCACCTTCGCCCCGTTCGATGAGATCGCCGAGGACGGCGAAGCCCGGTTCGCCGCCCTGCGCGGCCGGCTCGTCCGCTACCTGGAGGTGGAGTCGCGCGCCCCCCACGACGGCGTGTGGCACCCCGACCCCCGCCACCCCCTACCGGATCGGCCGAGGGGCCGGATGAGCGAAGAGATGGAGGACGCGCTCCTCGGCCGCCGGGCGTACTGGCGGCACCTCACCCCGGCGGCCCGTGCGCGGAACGGCGCGGACGAACGGGAGGTGGACGCGGCCGTGCGCGTCTACGAGGCCGCCCAGGCCGGTGACGTGGGGCGATACCGCCGCGAAGTGGCCGAGGCAGCGGCCCTGAGTCGGAAGGTGGACGCCGAGGCGGCGGCCTTCGGGGCGGCGGCACGGGCGGCGTTCGCGGCCCGGTCGCTCCAGGTGCGGGGCGTCACGGCCGCGCCCCCGGAGGAGGCCCGCCCCCGGCCCCTCGGCCGGGGCCGGGTCACCCGGTTCGGCAACACCCACGAGTTGCCGTCGAGCGCCGGCGAGGTCCCCCTGTCGGCCAACCAGATCGCCGCCGACCTCGCCGACTCGACGGACGGGTGGCCCCGGCGGGTGGACGGCGACCTGTTCGTCCGGGACGGGTTCCGGCCCCTGTGGCTCGACGAGGTGCCGGCCCTGTTCGCGTGGATCGGCCGCCAGTTCGGGGGGCCGGGCCGGACGCTCCTGGACGAGAACAACGTGGTGTGGCCGGGGCGACCGGGCCTGGTGACGAAGGGGGAGTTCTTCTCGCACCTCCAACAGGCGGCGCAGGCCTACGAGGCGGTCGAGTCGTTCCCGCACCAGCCGGCCCTCGCCGGCCACTATTACCTGCACCCCGCCCCGTGCGACGGAGACGGGGCGGCGCTCGAAGAGTTCCTCGCCTTCTTCTCGCCGGCCACCCGGCACGACCGCGCCCTGATGCGGGCGGCCCGACTGACGCTGATCTGGGGCGGGCCGCCGGGGCAGCGGCCGGCGTTCACGATCACCTCCGACGCGGAAGTGACACGCGACGACCAGAAGGGGCGCGGGGCCGGCAAGACCACGTTCGTGCGGAAGACCGCCGAACTGCTGGGCGGGTTCATCGACGTGCGCCCGACCCACACCGCCGAGGCGATCACCAAGCGGCTCCTGTCGCCGGAGGCGCGGGGCCGGCGCATGGTGCTGATCGACAACATCCGGTCCCCCCGGTTCGCCTGGGACGACCTCGAAGCGATGCTCACGGCCCCGGTCATCTCCGGGCACAAGATGTACGCCAGCGAGGGCCGGCGGCCGAACACCCTGACCTGGTTCCTCACCATGAACGGGGCCAGCATGTCCAAAGACATGTCCCAGCGGACGGTGACGATCATGGTCACCCGGCCGGCGGAGTACGCGGGCGACTGGGAGGCCCGCGTGTCGGCGTTCATCGAGGCCCGCCGGTGGCACATCATCGGCGACCTCGGTGCGGCCCTCCGGGTGCCGCCGGTGATGCTCCGGGCGTACACCCGTTGGGGCGTCTGGGACCGGGAAATCCTCGCACGCCAGGCGAACCCTGACGACGTGCAGGACCTGATCGCCGAACGGCGCGGGGCGGCGGACGGCGACGAGGAAGAGGGCGACCTGGTGCGGGAGTTCATCGTGGACCAACTCCGCCGGCGGCGGCACGAGCCGGACCGGGCGAAGGTGTTCATTCCGGCCGCCACCCTCGCGGCCTGGGCGAACGACGCGACGGGCGAGAAGCGGCCGACGAACCGGGCCTCGGCGTACCTGCGCGGCCTGCCGATCCCCGAACTGTCCAAGAGCAACCGGGCG
>JAYUBA010000739.1:0-1630 GCA_043741075.1 Frigoriglobus sp. | reverse complement strand
CAGAACGCGCAGGTCGCGGCCGGGCAGGTGGGCCAGCCGCCGGCCCCGCGCGGGCAGTCGTTCCAGTACACGATCAACACGACGGGCCGGCTCGCCGAGGCCCAGCAGTTCGGCGACATCATCCTGAAGGCCGACGCCGACGGCCGCCCGGTGCGGCTCAAGGACGTGGCGAAGATCAAGCTCGGCGCGCTCAGCTACGACCAGAGCTGCACGCTCGACGGGAACCCGTCGGTCGCGCTCTCCGTGTACCAGTTGCCCGGCACCAACGCCATCGACACCGCCAAGCGGGTGCGCGACAAGATGGCCGAACTGAAGGGCCGGTTCCCGCCGCACATGACCTACGAGATCGCCTACGACACCACGCCGTTCATCGAGGAGTCGAAGAACGAGGTGTTCAAGACGCTCGGCGACGCCGTCCTCCTGGTCGCCCTCGTCATGCTGGTGTTCCTCCAGAGCTGGCGGGCGGCGCTCATCCCGCTGGCCGCGGTGCCGGTCGCCATCATCGGGGCGTTCGCCGCGATGGCCGTCCTCGGGTACACGGTGAACAGCCTCACGCTGTTCGGCCTCGTGCTCGCCGTCGGCATCGTGGTGGACGACGCCATCGTCGTCGTCGAAGCCGTTCAGCACCACATCGAGCGCGGGCTGTCGCCGCGGGACGCGACGGTGGCGGCGATGGACCAGGTGGCCGGGCCGATCGTCGCCATCGGCCTCGTGCTGACGGCGGTGTTCGTGCCGTGCGTGTTCATCTCCGGCATCGTCGGCGAGTTCTACCGGCAGTTCGCGGTGACCATCGCGGTCGGCACGCTGATCTCGGCGTTCAACTCACTCACCCTCAGCCCGGCGCTCTGCGCCCTCCTGCTGAAGCCGAAGGTGGCGGGCGAGGCGCAGGAGCCGCTGCCGCGGATCGCGTTCCCGCTCATGGCCGCGGCGGCCGGGTACTTCTTCCTGTCGGCGCACCTCGAAGAGTGGGCGGCGGCGCAGCCGTGGCTGGCCGGGGCGCCGCGATGGGCGGTGCCCGTGGCCGCGGCGGTCGCGGGCGGCCTCCTCGGCGCGATTCTGGCGAAGTTGCTCAACCGCGTGCTCGGCGCGCTGTTCACCGGGTTCAACCGCGGGTTCGACGCGGCCACCAACGGCTACGTGAAGCTCGTCGCGGTGAGCCTCCGCGGGTCGCTCCTCGTGCTGCTCGCCTACGGCGGCCTGCTGTACCTCACGTACCACACGCTCACCGCCGCCCCGGCCGGGTTCATCCCGCCGCAGGACAAGGGCTACCTGCTGGTGAACGTGGTACTGCCGGACGCGGCGTCGCTGGAGCGCACCGAGGGCGAGATGCGGAAGCTCGAAGCGGTCGCACTGGCGACGCCGGGCGTGAAGCACACGGTCAGCGTGTCCGGTCAGTCGGTGATGATCGGCGCCAACGCGCCGAACTTCGCGACCCTGTACGTGATGCTCGACGCCTTCCCCGACCGGCGCGGCGGGCACCTGACGAGCGACGCCATCGCCGCCCGACTGCAGCGCGACCTGACCGACGCGGTGCCGGGCGCGAAGCTCACCGTGTTCGGCGCGCCGCCGGTGGACGGGCTGGGCACCACGGGCGGGTTCAAGATGATCGTGGAGGACCGCGGCGACACCA
>JAYUBA010000738.1:0-5602 GCA_043741075.1 Frigoriglobus sp. | reverse complement strand
ACTATCGCCGCCACGTACCTGACGGACTCGGCCGTGTTCGAGGGGCTGTCCCTGAACGACGGCACCCGGATGGTCCTAACCGAGCCGCCGAAGTTCGGCCCGACGCGCGATTTGGCCACGGACCCCGTCCCCCGCGGGCACGGGATGTCCAAGACGAGCGCCCTCTTCCGGGAGAACACGATCGAACTGCGGGGCTGGGTGAAGCACACGACGAAGGAACTGCTCGCGTCGTACCTCGACACGCTGCGGATGACCCTGGAGACCGAGGACGGGAACCTGGACCTAATTGACGACAACGGCACGGTGAAGCGCTACGTCGTGACGTGCGACAACTTCGAGGACCTGTTCGCCGAGCGGAAGCGTGAGCACATCACCCGGTGCCCGTTCGTCATCCGGTTCCGGTGCTTCGACCCGTTCGGGAAGGCGCGCGGGTACACGTCGGTCTTCTACCCCGCCATGACGACCTCCGGCACGGTGCAGAGCATCGTCAACCCAGGCACCCGGAAGGCGCGGGCGGTCTTCGTCCTCAACTTCTCCGCGGCCTCCTCGGTGACGGCGGTGGCGCTCACGAACGGCAGCACGGGCGAGGCGATCACATACACCGGGGCGGTGGCGGCGAGTGACGTGCTGGTCTTCGACGGGGAGAACTTGACGGTGACGAAGAACGGGGTCGCGGCGGACTTCACCGGGGCGTTCCCCACGCTCAAGGTGGGCGCGAACCTGCTGACGACGACGGTGACCGGCACGTCCTTCAGCCAGGATCAAACATCAAAATACCGCCAGACGTACCTCTAAAACTGCCGTTCTCAATCTGTGATAAACTTCTGCTCGTAACCCCCCGCAGATGACCCCCGCCCCCGTCGCCCTCGCCACCAAAGACAATGCGTCCGGCCAGCTTAATGCTGGGATCAGCCCGTCCGCCCTGAGCATCGTGCTCAAAGCAGGCAACGGGGCCAACTTCCCGCAACCGTATTCGGGTTCGGCCACGTCCCTCGGGGCGGCGGTGACGCTCAACAGCACGGGCATCCTGGCTGCGATCGGCTCGGGTTCGGTCGGCAAGTGGATCTGGAACAAGACGGACGGCTCGGTTGCGGTCGTCACCGCGGTGGCGACGAACAGCGTCACGACCACGCGGCTCCTCGGCGGCACAACGAACCTATGGAACAGCGCGGACGTGTGGTGCATCGACCCGTTCGTGGCGACCTTCGCGGTCCTCATCTCCGGTGCCATCACGACCTACGAAGAAGCACTCATCACGGCGCGGTCCACGGACACCCTCACGGTCCCGACCGGCGGGCGCGGGTACAACGGGGCGACGGCCAACACCTTCTCGGCCGACGACTACGTCTACCTGTTCTGCACGTCCCCCATCCTGGAGCGGCTGAAGGATCTGATCGCGGAGCTCGCCAAGCAGCAGGACACGGACCGCACCTCGCTGGCCGCCGCCCAGACCGACATCACGAACTTCAAGACGGGCGCGTACGACTACGTCGTCTCGACGGGCTCCTTGAACGCCTACGCCGTCGCCACGCCCGCCCTGGCGGCCTACGCCGCGGGGAACGAGATGGAGTTCAAGGCAAGCTTCTCGAACACTGGGGCGGCCACGATCAACGTCAACTCGCTCGGCGCGAAGAGCATCAAGAAGAACGACGGGGCGACGGCGCTGGTGTCCGGGGACATCGTCAGCGGCCAGATCGTCCGCGTCCGGTACGACGGCACCAACTTCCAGATGCTCTCGCCGGGCGGCACGCCGGCGGTGACGAAGGTGGCCTTGGCGGCGAGCGGCGTCGCCGACTCCACCGCGGTCGGGGCGAGCAGCACGGCCGAGGCCAACATGGACGTGAACTACTCGGTCCCGGCCTCGTTCTGGGCGGCCGGGAGCACCATCACCCTGAAGGCGGACCTGCTCTACACCCTGGCAGCCGGCACGCTGACGATCCGCGTCAAGCTCGGCACGACGGCGATCGGCAGCTTCGTCATCAGCGCGTTGGACACCGCCCGCGACGCCTGCACCGACGTGACGATCGTCTGCCGCACGGTGAGCAGCTCGGGGACGATCTACCCGCACGCCGTCTGCGTCAGCTTCGGGCCGGCCCTGCAGACATTCACCGTCGGGACGACGACCCTGGACATGACCGCGTCGCAGACGCTCCAACTGTCGGCGCAGTTCAGCTCGTCGAACGCCGGTCACTCGTGCAAGGTGAAGAACTTCCCCGTGTACACCGCGGCCCTCTGACATGCCCCTCCGCAAGCTCTACGTCGCCCACGTCTACGACCAGGACGGCACGACCCCCGTCGGCACCCTGACGACGGACCGGCCCGGGGACGGGAGCCCGTTCATCAAGCGGCAGCCGACCTTCACCGAGCAGATCAACGGCGGCCAGGGCGAGCTCGTGCTGGACCTCTTCTGCAAGTTCGACGACTTCTCCGAGGGCACCCTCGTCGCCTTCATGAACGTCGTCACCCTCGACGCGGTGGTGATCGACGAGACGGCGAAATCCCAGACCACGACCCGGCTCTACAAGGGCTTCGTGTCGCGGTACGAGCCGTACATCGAGGGCGGGGCCGAGGGTGTGCGGGTGACGTGCCTGGGCCTCGTGACGCTCGCCACCTACGGGCTGTACGGCACGTCCCCAGGGTACGCGGTGACGCACACGACGGTCGATCCCGAGGCCATCGGACAAGCGATCATCACCAACCTGAACGCCAACTTCGGCGGCGCGCTCTTCTCGTACCCCTCGACCACGAGCACGGTCGGGACGAACGTGACCTACGTGTTCACCTCCCTCTCGCACCTCGATTCGCTGCAGAAGGTGAAAGAGTTCTGTCCCGCCGGCTGGTGGTGGAAGATCGACGAATACGGCTACTACCGGCTCGGAGCTAAACCCACGACGCCGACGCACACGTTCACCATCGGAAAGGACGTGGTCAGCTTGACCTGCCCGAAGGACAGCGAAAAAGTGAAGAACGAGGTTATCGTGAACGGGACGGCGTATTCCGACGCCACGAGCCAGGTGACCTTCGGCACCGGTGGCACGCCGACCGGCCGCCGCACGCTCCTCATCACCGACGCGAACATCACCGACGCCACCACGCGTGCGCAGCGGGGCGGGAAGGAGCTGGCGGACAACAAGGACCAGAAGATCAAGGCGACGGTGACGGTGAATAGCCGCTACCCGAACGGGATCGAGAGCATCCGGGCGGGCGCGACGTGCAAGATCGTGAACTTCAAGCTCGCAAACGCCTTTTTCGGCTCTCAAAATATGCAAGTCGTGGGGATGAGCTACCTCGGGGACACCGTTTCGCTCGAACTGGAAGAGCACCCGGCGCGATTCGGGCAGGAACTGGCGCTGTTCGTGAGGTGACCTGTATAGTTCCGGGCAACGCATGAGCCCCTCCGTCTCCCCCGCCGACCTGCCCACCGAAACAAGCGGCTATCTGCAGATGTTCCTCTTCGGCCTGCTCGCGAGCATGGGCGGGGCGACGAAGTTCATCACGGTGGCCCTCAAGAGCAAGGAGCCGATGAGCATGCGGCGGTTCTTCACGCTGCTGGCGGCGAACGTGCTCGTGTCCGGCTTCTCCGGGCTGATCGGGGCGCTCTGGTTCTCGACGCTCACGCCCGACCGGACGCTGCAGCTCGTGGCCGCGGGCGTGTTCGGGTACGCCGGGCCGCAGGTCCTCGACATCCTCGTGCTGACGATGCAGCGGAAAGTGTCGGACTCGCCGGTGCCTCTCTCCGCGGTGATCCCGGTTCCTCCGACCGTTGCAGACCTGTCCGTCCAGAAGTGATCGCGCTTGCCTTCGGGTGTATGCTGGGGCCGTGTTTTACGACGCCAGAAATCGGGCCGTCATCGAGACTCTGCTCCCGCAGGTTCAGCCGAAGGCGACGGCCTGGCTCGCCGACTGCGAGCGGCTGGGGATTTGGGTTCTCCTGACTGAGGGGTACAGGACGTGGGCGAAACAGGCGTGGGATTACGCCTCCGGTCGGTTCCGGCCGGGGCAGATCATCACGAACGCCAAGCCGGGCTATTCGCTGCACAATTACGGATGTGCCGTGGATTTCGTGCCCGCGGACGGAAAGGGCGGGCTGCACTACGAGGACACGACGCGATATACCCAAGCGGCCGCCCTCGCTAAGGCACAAGGATTTGAGTGGGGCGCGGAGTGGCCCAGAGCGTTCCGCGACGTGCCGCACCTCCAGTACACGGGTGGGCTGACGATCCAGGACTTCCGGAACGGGAGGCGTCCGGCGTGAGTTTGTCTGGTGCCGCGGCAGGGGAGTAGAGTGGTGGGCAATCGTCCCCCCCACCTTGCATGGATTCGCCCCTCTCAATCGCCGCATTCGTCATCGGCGTCACTCAACTCTCGAAGCACCTGGGCGTCCAAGGCCGGTGGTTGATGACCGTCGCCACGCTCGCGGGCGCTTTGGCGACTTGGCTTTCGACCTATCAACCGGCGCTGTGGGCCTCGCTGAGCACAGTGCTCATCGGACTCACGACGACGGGGCTGGTGTCTTTCGCCGACGACCGCATTCAGAAATTGAATGCACCGGCGGCGGAATAGAGTGCGGTTCCCCATCGTCCCCCCTTCGTCCACGGGGCTAGGTTTCGTGGGCCGACCCGATGGTCCTGGGGTCTCCCCCGGATTCGGAGGGGACGTGCCGGTTTGTTCGCGGCTTGCGGGCGGGTGTATCCTCGGCCAATGACGCACCTCCTCGGAGCCAAAAAGGACAAACCAGACCCCCGCGATTATCGCTACGGCCGCGTTCTCGCGCCCGTGCCGGTCCCTCCCATCGTGGACCACGAGCCGGAGATGACCCCGGTCCGGGACCAGGGCCAACGGTCCGCCTGCGTGGGCTTCGCGTCGTGCGCGGTGAAGGAGTACGCGGACCGCCGCAGGCTCACAAAGCCGGTAACGGACTTCGACCTGTCGGAGGAGTTCGTCTACGAGCAGGTCCGCGGACCCGGCGGCGGGGCATACCCGCGCGACGCCTTCAAGCTGATGGCGAAGGCGGGCGTGTGCCGCGAGTCCCTCCTTCCGTACCGCACGGACATCACGGACGCGACGGAGCCTACCTGGAACCCGGTGAAGAACCGCAGGGCGCTGGGCAACGCACTCAACTACAAGGCGCAGGGCTATGCCCGAATCACGACCCTCGACGAGCTGCAGCAGAGCCTCGCCACGAACGGCCCGTGCATGATCGGCGTGACGTGGCTGAACGGGTGGTTCGCGCCGAAGGAGAAGATCGACGGCTACCCGGTCCTCCGGCCGAAGCAGGGCACCGTCGCGGGCGGGCACGCGCTCTGCGTGGTCGGGTACGACACCGCGAGGCGGCTCCTCAAAATCAAGAACTCCTGGGGCACTTCCTGGGGGAAGAGTGGCTACTGCCTGATGAGCTTCGACGCCCTCGGGCAGACCCTGCAAGACGCCTGGGCGCTCTTCGATCTCACTTCTCCGCTCGTGAACGCGGCCGGGATCAAGCAGGCGAAGCTCAATCGACGCTCCGCGGGGCGTGCCAGAGGCAGGTCCAGAGGTATCGCAGTAACTTCCAGACCAAGCGTAGACCCCGCCAAATCCCGCGCAGGATGCCCGTGGTGAGGCG
>JAYUBA010000737.1:0-5610 GCA_043741075.1 Frigoriglobus sp. | reverse complement strand
CCGCCGTCGCGCCCGCGCCCGTCAGCTTCTTCTGAAGGTTCTCCGAGTGGATCACCGGCACGATCAGGTCGAACGTGCCGTGCAGGATCAGTACCGGCGGCGCGGCCTTCGACGCGTAGGTGACCGGCGACGCCTTCTTGTACACCTCCGGGTCGGTCTTACACGCCTTGCCGAACACCGGCACCATGTACGCGTCCTCCACCGCCGGGCTGACCGCGTACAAGCTCAGGTCGGCCGGGCCGAAGAAGTCCACGACGCACTGCACCCGCGAACTCTCGTCGGTGTTGCCGCCCGCGTCCCAGTCGTCCACCTTGTCCGCGAGACCGAGCAGGAGCGCGAGGTGCCCGCCCGCGGAGAACCCGGCCGCGGCGAACTTGTCGCGGTCGATGCCGTACGCCTTCGCGTTCGCCCGCAGGAACCGGACGGCCGCGCGCGCGTCCTGAATCTGCGCCGGGAACGGGAACTTTGGCGCCAGCCGGTAGCTCGGCGCGACGGCCACGTACCCGCGGGCCGCCACGTCCTCGAGGGCGCTCGGCCCCACCTTCCCGTCCTTGCCCTTGGTGCCCACCGAAACGTCCCTGCGGCTGCCGCCGACCCACGCGCCGCCGTGGAAGACCACCACGCACGGGTACGGCCCGCCGCCCGTCGGCGTCGCGATGTCGAGGTACAGCCGCTGCTTGTCGATGGTGTCGTACAGGACGGCCCGTTCGACCTTCACCGGCAACGGGGCCGGGTCGGCGGCTCGGGCCTTCGGCGCGTCGCGCCGGTCCGGCGCGCCGGGCGGGGCGGCGATCGAAGCGGTCAGCGCGGCCAGGCCGAACGTCGCCGCGAGGAAGAGGCGGGTCATCGAATCACTCCGGGACGGGTCGCGGACACGGGTATTCTACCCGCACCGATCCCGAACGGGGTGCCGCTATTCCGCCGTCGCGCGAAACTGGCGGAACCGCCGCGGGTGAGCTAGAGTTCCGCCACACGTCGCCCGGCATTCGGCTGACCGATGAACGCACTCGCGAACTGCCCCGGCTGCGGGTTCCGCGGCCGACTGCCCGACGCGCACGCCGGGACGAAGACCACCGTTTGCCCGAACTGCAAGATCGCGGTGCCGGTCGAACAACTCCGCCGGGAGCAGGAGGAGTTCGAGCGCGGACGGGGGGAGGCGCGGGGCGTGTGAGCGGACCGCGGAAAGCGTTACCCGGCGAGCCGGGCGCGAAGGGAATCGACCGTCGCCAGCAGCACGTCGCGGGCTTGAGGCGGCGTCAGGCCGAGTGCGCGGGCGATCTCGGCGAGCGACCCGGATTCGACCAGCACGCGTAGTGCGGTCTGTTGCGGTCCGGTCAGGGTGCCGAGCAGCGGCTTCGATTCCGCCGGCCGAAGCGGCACCGCGGACAGATCGACGACGATCTCGTCGAGGACGTGCATCCCTTCGACGACGGGCACCCCCCTTGGAGTACCCGGCGGGAACAGGCCCGGTTCAGGGATCGCGTCGCACGCGAACTCGGGCAGTAGATGGAATCCCTCGTTCTCGCCTCGTCCGGTAGCCATACTCTCTCCTAGCTGAGTCACTCGACCGCCTTCTCGATTACAAATCCCCCCACGTCCGTGAGGCGCTCGTCACGCCCGCTGTGGCGGAACGTCAGCCTCTCGTGGTCCATGCCGAGCAGGTGCAGAATCGTCGCGTGGAAGTCGTTCACCGACACCGGGTCGTCCACCGCGTTCAGCCCGAACTCGTCCGTCGTGCCGACCACCGTGCCGCCCTTCGCGCCGCCGCCCGCCAGCCACATCGTGTACCCCAGCGGGTTGTGGTCGCGGCCCTTCCCGCCCTGGCTGTTCGGCGTGCGGCCGAACTCGCTGCACCACACCACCAGCGTGTCCTTCAGCATCCCCCGCTGCTTCAAGTCCTTGAGTAGCGCCGCGATCGGTTTATCGACGTGCCCGCACATCTTCCCGTGGTTCGCGTTCACGTCGTCGTGCGCGTCCCACTGCGTGACGAGCGGGCCGCCGCCGCTGTACACGCTCACGAACCGCACGCCCCGCTCGACCAGTCGCCGGGCGAGCAGCAGCCGCGCGCCGAAGTCGGCCGTCTTCGCGTCGTCCAGGCCGTAGGCCGTCTTCGTCGCCGCCGTCTCCTTCGCCAGATCGACCGCGTCCGGGGCGTGCTGCTGCATCTTGAACGCGAGTTCGTAGCTGGCGGTGCGGGCGTCGAGTTCGGCGTCCCCGCCGGCCTGGGCCGCGTTCAGCTTCTGCACGAGGTCGAACGCGCGGCGGTTCTGCTCGGCGCCGGTGTCCGCGGGCGGCTTCAGGTTGATGATGGGGTTCGGCCCGCGGCGGAACAGCGTGCCCTGGTACACCGGCGGCAGGAACGCGCTCGACCAGCACGGCGCGCCGCCTTCGGGCACGCCTTCGGGCTGCGGCATCACGCAGTACGCGGGCAGGTTCTCGGTCACGCCGCCGAGGCCGTAGGTCACCCAGCTACCGAGACTCGGCCAGCCCATCAGCGTGCGCCCGCTGTGCAACTCGTACATCGCGGGTGCGTGGACGGTGTTGCTGCACCAGCACGACCGCAGGAAGCAGATGTCGTCCGCGCAGGTCGCGAGGTTCGGCAGCAGGTCCGAAAGCTCGATCCCGCTCTTGCCGTGCTTCGCGAACTTGCGGGTGCTCGGCAGGATGACCTCTTGCCCGCTGGTGAACTGACTCTTGGGCCGACCGGTCGATTCCGGCAGCGGCTTGCCGGCCCATTTGGCGAGGCCCGGCTTGGGGTCGAACAGGTCCATCTGGCTCGGCCCGCCGACCATGAACATGAAGATGACGCGCTTCGCCTTCGGCGCAAAGTGCGGCTTCTTCGCGGCCAGCGGATTCGGCGAGCCGTGGGGTTTATCCCCGCGGGCTTCCTGAGCCAGCAGCCAGTTCAGCGCGACGCCGCCCAGCCCGCCGCCGGAGCGGAACAGGAACTCGCGCCGGCTCGCAGCGTGCGGCGTATGGTATGCGGTGTTCATGGTGCCAGCGTATCCGCGCGCCGGAAGCGGTGCAAGGACGCGGCCGGCCCGCGGTATCTCCGACCGGTTCACGTCCGCACGTTCGATTCCAACATCAACCTTCGCTCGGAGTTCGTCATGTTCTGGGCCGTCCTCGTCGCGCGCGTGCTGGTCGGGCTGCCGTTCCTCGTGTTCGGGCTGGACTTCTTCCTCAAGGTGCTGCCGATGCCCACGCCGCAGTTCCCGGAGAACGCCGGGAAGTTCATCGGTGTACTCGGCGCGTCGGGCTACCTGACCGCGGTGAAGGTGCTGGAGGTGACGGGCGGGGCGCTGGTGCTGTCCGGCCGGCTCGTGCCGCTGGGGCTGGTGATGCTCACCCCCGTCGCGGTGAACATCGCGCTGTTCGAGATCTTCCTGGTCGGCCAACCGGGTCTCGGTGTGGCGCTGACGGGCCTGTGCATCTTCCTCGTGTGGGCGTACCGCTCGCACTTCGCGCCGGTGTTCGCGGTGAAGCCGAAGATCGGGTAATCTGGTTCACATGTTACTGGCTCTCGCGCTGCTGATCGCCGCTCCCGCCGAGGTGCCGTTCGCGTCGTGCGCCTGGGTTCGCGCGGAGAACGACGGTGCCGGTGGCGGGTTCGTCGTCGATGCCGGCGAGCGGTTGCTCGTCACCTGCCGGCACGTCGTCGCGGATCGGAAGAAGGTCGATGTGTTCTTCCCCTGGGTGCGCGACGGATCGCTCGTCACCGACCGGCGCGAGTACCTCGGCAACCGCCCGACCCTCCGCGACCGCGGGCTGCTCGTCACCGGCACCGTGCTGAAGACGAGCGACGCGTTCGACCTCGCGCTCGTGCAACTCGACTCGCTCCCGCCCGGCACGAAGGCCGTCACGTTCGCCGCGCGCCCGCCGCGGCCGGGGGAACCGCTCCGCGTCGTCGGGCACCGGCTCGACCTCGATACCATGTGGAACCTGACCACCGGCCCGCTGCGCGCGACGGGCAAACTCTCAGACGGCTATTTCTGGCGGGGGAGGAAGCTCGCGGCTAACGCGGACGCGCTCATCGGTCAGCTTCCCATCGAAGAAGGTGACTCCGGCGGCCCGGTGTTCGACGCCCGCGGCGAGGTGGTCGGCATGGCGTGCGCGCTGCGCCGTGCGTGCCCGCTCGCGGCGGTCGCGATTTCCGCGGCCGAAATCCGGCGGTTCGCGAACGCGGCCGACGTTCCCGCGAAGCCGCCCGAACCGCAATCCATCGCGAATTCGCTGATTCGCGCGACGGTGTGGATCAAACCGACCGCAACTGACATTTCTCTCGGCGGCGTGTTGATCGAAGATGATCTGGTGTTCACCTGCGCCCGCGGGCTGAGTGCGAACGAGCGTGTCGGCGTCGCGCTGCCGCTGCGCGACGGCGAGAAGTGGGTGAGCGAGCGGGGGGCGTACCGCGACCCGCTCGCGCTACACCTGGGCGGCGCGTGGCGGAGCGGGACCGTTCTCGCGCGCGACCCGGCCCGCGACCTCGCGCTCATCAGGCTCGATTCCGGGTCCGGGCAGATGAAGCCGGTGGCGCTCGCGGCGCTCGTGCCGACTGCGGGGGACGCTCTGCACGCGATGAGCCACCCCGGCGGGCTGGAGTTCGCGTGGGTGTACGCCGGCGGTGCCGTGCGGCAGCGCGGGAAGGTGGCGCTCGATGTCGGCGAGAAGGCGCCGCTCGTGGCGGTGTTGGTGTGTCAGCTTCCGGCGCAGGCCGGTTCGCCCGGCGGCCCGGTGTTGAACGCGACGGGCGAACTGGTCGGCGTGCTGTCGGCACGCGAGGGGGCGCAACTGGTCGGCTACGCGGCCACCGCCGACGAGATTCGCGCGTTCCTCGATGTCGCACGGCGCGACCGCCCGGCGCGCGCGCTCGCCGGGCTGGTCGCACGACTGGAGGCGCTCCCACAGCTTTTCGCCTCTGCCGCCGCTCGCGGCCTCGCGGGGCGCGCCGAAGCACACCGCAAGGCCGGGCGATTCGCCGAAGCGAAGCGCGATTGTGACAGTGCGGTGTCACTCGATCCGGGGTGCGGGGCGGCGCGCCTGTGCCGCGCGCGGATGCTCCCTTCAGACGAGGCGATGACCGAACTGGACGCGGCCGTCGAGAAGGGAACCTTCCACCGCGACGCGCTCGTGCTTCGCGCCGAACTCGCCGCCCGCGCGAAGGACTGGCGGAAGGCACGCGGCGACCTGGAGCGCGTGCTGGCCGTGTTCCCCGCGGACGCGGGTGCCCGGCAGCGGCTGGCCGGCGTGTATCTCGGCCTCGGCGACGACGCGAAGGCCGCCGCCGCGATCGGCGACACGCTCCGCGCCGATTCGGCGCGCCTGCCTTCGGTCGCGGCCGAGCTGCTCGCGCAGGCGGACGCGCTGGAGCAGAAGTTCCCGGACCTGCCGTCGGTCGCGGCCGACTGGCTGGCGAAGGCGCTCGCCGCGGCGGAGAAGGGCACCCCCGACGCGAAGGCGAAGGCCGCGCTCGCGGAGGTGCGGAAGGCCGCGGCTGCCGCGACGACCAACGCGGCCCGCCTCCGCACGCTGCGCGCCGGGGTGAAGGGGCTGGTACGAAGTCCGGTTGATCGGTGACCGCCGGCCGCCGGCGGTGAGGCCGGGGGGTAT
>JAYUBA010000736.1:0-1635 GCA_043741075.1 Frigoriglobus sp. | reverse complement strand
GCGTGAATGAGTTGTTCGAGGTCGGGCCGGGTCGCGCCGGCCGCGGTCCACTCGCGCACGTCCTTGGTTCCGGCGGGCGGGGCGATCACCCGCACGTCGCGGCTGTAGAGCGCCAGCACCGACGCCAGGGTTTCGGCGCCCCGCACGCCGGGCTCGTCGTTGTCGCGGACGACGACCACGCGGGCCGGCTTCCGGCGTCGCACCAGCGCGATGAGGTGCGCCGTCCCGCCGGTGCAGGACGGGCGGCCGACCGCGTTCACAAAGCCGATCCCGTGCGCGGCGATGGCGTCGCTCGCCCCCTCCGTGACGATCAGCACCTCGTCCTCGGTGGTCATCGTGTCGGGCAGGAACAGTGCTTCCTTGCCACCGGTCACGGAAAACTTTCGTCCGGCCGGCGGGCGCAACCGGATGCCGGTGACCGTGCCGGTCGTCGGGTCACGCATCGGGAACGACCACGCCGGGTAGGTGGCGGCCCAGCCCACGCGGTAGGCGGCCAGGCTCGCCACGGGCACGCCCAGTTCCGCCGCGAACGCGGTCAGCCGTTCGGCGGTCGCGGCGTGTTGGTATTGGAGAGCGAGCGCGGACAGGTCCGGCGGGGCCGGGCGGGATGGGAAGACGATCCGGCGGGGGCCGCGCGACCACGGCTCGGCGGTCGTCAGGCGGTGCAGGAACCCGGCGTCGCCGCAGCGCTTCGCGGATTCCACACGCGGGCAGATGGCCGCGGAGCCGTCCGGCGTGACCAGGCACCAAGTCCCCTTGCCGCACACCGCGCAGGGCGTTTCACGCGAGACGCGAAGCCACTTCGTTTCGGTGGTCACTCCCCACCTCCGCCGGGCCGGCAGTGGCGGAGGGCCTCGGCGACCTGCTGCTGGTACGCCACCACGTACCGCGCCTCCTCGGACTCGGCGCGCTGCTCGGCCGCGAACAGGTTCATGTCCAGCACCTCGCGGATCGCGCCGCGGATGATGCTCTGGAGCTGGTCCGGCTCGAGCGCCTCCAGCTCGTACACGTTCGAGCCGTGGGCCTTCACGAACTTCGACTTGCGGCTCGAGCCGTCCTTCACCGGCAGCGGACTCAGCCCGTACTCGGCCACCTGCGCCGGGTTCACCGCGACCTTGACCGTGGTCAGGTTCTCGACCCCGTGCTCGTCCCGCAGGCACGCGCCCCACACCTCGGTGATGTTCTCCCCTTCCGGGTCGAGGTCGCCCGCGACCAGCATCAGGAAGTGGTCCTTGCCGGACGCGCGGAACCGCTCGGCCGTCTCCTCCAGGCAGGTGACCGACGTGTACCCCTTGCCGACGCCGACGGGGACGTGGAAGTACCCCGCCGCCCGCTCGGCGATGTCCTGCGCCGCGACCTTCTCGACGACGAGTTCGACGTACGAGGGTTGCGACTGGATCAGGTTCCGCTTGTACCCCCGGCCGAAGTCGCGGATCTGCTCCGCGATGAACGGTGCGACGCTGTCCCACTGGCGCCACTCGACCCGCGGGCGGGTCGGGTCGTGCATCGCCTCCCACGGGAAGTCGCCCGCCACCCGCGCCCGGCTGAGCAGGTCGGACAGGTCCTGGTAGCACCCGTGGGTGTTCTCGTACTTGGTCCGGGTGCGGGCGTTCCGCAGGACGGCCCGGGTGAGCA
>JAYUBA010000735.1:0-1638 GCA_043741075.1 Frigoriglobus sp. | reverse complement strand
CGGGCTTACGCCGCGCCGCTCGCCAAATCATGCGGCCAAGCGGCCGGTGTCTTCCTGCGTCACCTGGAGGCGGGCGATCTGAATGGGCTTCTTCGCCTTCAGCACGAGCACGCGGCCGATCCACCGTTCGAGGAGCATCAGCGGGAGGATGCGCCACGCGTGCGGCAGCTCGCCCCGCCGCAGGTGCCGCTTCGAGACGCGGTGGTCGGCGAACCGGCCGAACGTGCGGCACAGGTCGCGGCCGGTCACCTTCGGCGCGGTCGCGGGGTCCGGCGGTCGCCGCCACCACAGCCGCTCCAACGGGAACAGGACGGCCTGCCAGAAGGCCGAGTCGAAGCGGGCGGGGAACAGGCCGATCACCTTCCCGCCCGGCTTCAGGACGCGGAACAGCTCGTCCACCCGCCGCGGGTCGGGGCGGGCCGCGTCGTACAGCGCGTTCCACGCCACGATGTCGAACGCGCCGTCGGCGAACGGCAACTTGGGGCCGCCGTCGAGGTCGGCGAACGCGGCGCTCAGGCCGTCGCGGGCGAAGTTGTCGCGGACGAGGCGCGGGTACTCGTCGGCCGCGGTCGCGACGGTGACGTGGGTGCCGGTGCGGGCGTAGCGGACCGCGTCGGTGCCCAGCCCGCAGCCGAGGACGAGGAGCGATTCGCCGGGGTGGCGGCCGAACTCCAGCGCGCGGGTCAGCCACGCCCCGTGCCGGTGGTATCGTTTTTGCTCCAACTCCTCGAACCACGCGGCGGAAAACGGTTCGCACGCGCGCCGCCCGCGGTGAACGGTGGGCGGGCGGATGAGTTCGCGTGTGGCCGCGGTATGCGGGTCCGGGCGCGTCGTCGGGGGACCGGGCGCGACCGGTCCCGGCAAAGGCGTGCCGTCGCCCACCGAGCCACCAGGCTCGTCGGCGAACAGCTTCAGGCTACCGAACCCGCCGTCCATGGCGCACCGCACTGGATAAGATGACGGCACGCGATAGCCGCAGGGCGGATCGAAGTCAAGAGGACAGAGGACAGAGGACAGAGAAGGCAGCCGCAGATAACGCAGAAGAACGCAGATCAAGACGGAAGAACATGGAATTGAATCCCTCGCGCCTTCTCTTCGGATTTTATCTGCGTTCTTCTGCGTTATCTGCGGCGGGTTTGTCTTTTCTGCCCTCTGCCTTCTGTCCTCTGAATGGGGAGGGGTTATGAGTCGGCTGTGGGACGCGATGAAGCGGACGGTGACCGGCGATGCCAGCCCGCCCCCGGACCTGGAGGCGACGCTCGCCGACCTGCGCACCAAAACGCCCGCCCCGGTGTTCTGGCTGCTCGGCAAGACGCAGTCCGGCAAGACATCGGTCGTCCGCTTCCTCACCGGGGCTGAAGACGCCGCCATCGGCTCCGGTTTTCGCCCGTGTACCAAAACCTCCCGCCTCTACCAGTTCCCCACGCCGGACGCGCCGCTGCTCACCTTCCTCGACACCCGCGGCGTCGATGAGCCGGGCTACGACCCGACCGAGGACATCGCCGCGTTCGACCCGACCGCGCACGTCATCATCGTGACGGTGAAGGCGACCGACTTCGCGCAGGGGAACGTGCGCGCGGCCCTCGAGCGCATCCGCGCCGCGAGCCGCTCGCGCCCGGTGCTGCTCGCCGTCACCTG
>JAYUBA010000734.1:0-5620 GCA_043741075.1 Frigoriglobus sp. | reverse complement strand
TCGGACGAAAATCGATTCACCCTTGGCGCGGGGAGCAATGTTCTCGGGCACGGCGGCTACCGCCGCGGGGCCCGAGCGCGGTTCTGTGTAGCCCCGCTGCCGAATGATGTCCTGCTCGCGCCTGTTGTTCCGCTGCCGCTCGCCCCGCCGGTCAGGAAGTAGCGACCGTGGTTGAGGAACGAGGCCTGGTGACCGGTCACGGGGACTTCGTTGATTCCCGCCTGCACGTCGCCGATCGCCTGTTGGTTGAGCGCGACCGATCCCTGGAGGTTCTGGAGCGACTGACGCGCCTGGACTTCGGGACGGACAAGTCCGTAGTAGTTTTGCACCGCGGAGCCGCCCGGACGGACGAGGTTGAGGTACGGACTGAACGTCGGGCGGGGCGTTCCGCCCACACCACCCGGGACGGGCGGTTGAGCCGACGCGGGCGCTGTCGCCAGGAAAACAGCACCGACCGTTAGGATGATCCACCGTGCCATCGCTTCCCTCCATCGGGGTCCGTGCGTCCCCGGAACGTGTTCTTGCTATTCGCTGTACCCCATCATACTCGCCGGGACTCGGCCGCTGGGTTAGAACCCACCACCGGACCGACCGCCGCCACCCAAACCGTTGTTGCCACCCAAACCGTTGTTCTGGTTGTAGAACCTGATCGCGCGCGAGGTACTCGTGCCGAGCAGGGTGATGCCCAACACACGTTCGACGGGCGCGAAGAGCCGGGCCATGGTGTTGTCCACTCGGGTCAGCGGGTAGGCGGCGACGAAGACTCGGTCGCCGGGCATCAACTGGTAGTTGGTGGCCGTGTCCCCGCACTCGGTGATCGAGCGCCAATCGACCGGGAGGATCTGGTGCCCCGCTCCGACGGGGGCCGGGCGCGACACCCAGATGCGGTCCTGGCTCGACACCGCCGATAGGCCGTTCAGTTGGGCGACCGCGTCGAGAACCGTCTCGTTGCCCGTGACCGGGAGTCGGGTGACCGTCTGGCCGACCCCGCCCCCGTCCAGGATGACATAATACAGCTTGCTATTATACCCCTGCACGTCTACCGATACCTCCGGATTCTGGAGGTACGCGGTCAGGTGCGTTTCGACCGCCTGGCGGACTTCGGCCAGCGTCATCCCCGAGACCCGAACACTCCCGTACGTCCCGAGGGAGATGGACCCGTCCTGTCGAACGAGGTGCGGGCCGTTGATGCGCTGGGCGGCGCGCCCCTGGGCGAGCGACACCGCGATTCGGGGGTTCTTCAACCCGACCGCGTCCGCGAGGTGCTTCTCGACCGCCGCCTTGATCTCGGGGATCGTCAAACCTACAACCTTCACCGACCCGCCGTATGCGCTGCCGAGGTTAACCGTCCCGTCCGCCTCGACGCTGACCGGGCCCGAGAGTGGTTCGTTCGGGATGGGGTCGGCCAACTGGACGAACAGGACGTCGAGCGGTTCGGCCTTGTACGGGGGTTTCGGGATCGCGCGAACGGCTTCGATCAGCAGCACGTCGGGCGGCTCGACCCGGTAATCGGGGAGGCTGACCTTGACCAACTCGCGGGGCAGGTCGATCGGGGGCTTGTCCTGGACGCGCTCCCCGGACGACTGACACCCCCCGACCAGGGCGACCGTAACGACCAAGGCCGCCGCCCGCCCAATCCGCATCTGAATCGCGCCCATGTGTGTCCCCCGTCGTGTCGCGCCAACATCTTGTCGGTGTAATCGGCACAACCGGGACGTGGGGTGAAACGAATCGGGGCGGGGAATCCATTCCGCGCCCCGCGCGCTTGGCCGGGTTCCGACGATCGCGCGGCCGGGCCGCGACGTCATCTCAGTAGGGCCGACACCCGCGCGAACTCCGGACGTTCGAGCGGGTGCAGGTCGGCGAGTTTGACTCCCAGTTCCTCGGCCTGTTGCCAGGCTCGGCGTGCCTCCAACTTGCGCCCCCCGGCAAGCTCCGCTCGCGCGAGGTGATAATACGCGGCACCGCTCGGGGCTTCGGCGACGACCACCTCGAGCAGCCGGCACGCGGCCTCGAACTCCTTCTTGTCCAACCGCACAAGGGCTTCGGTGTCGAGGAGTTCGGGCAGCGGGCCACGGGCCTTCTTCGCCCGCTCGATCAGGAGAAGTGCTTCGTCGTGTTTCCCCTCCTTGGCCGAAATCAGGAACGCGAGGTTGTTCAGCGCCAACACGTCCCCCGCGTTGGCGCCGATCACGTCGCGGTAAAGCCTCATGGACTCGGCGAAGTCGCCCTGGAGGTTCCGGACCGACGCGAGCAACTGGACGAGGTTCGCTTTGGTCGGCCCGTCCGCCTTCTTGGCGGCTTCCTCCAACCACCCCGCGACGTGGGCCACGTCCGCCGGGTCGGGCGAGGGCGTGTCGTAGAGGGCCTCGACCGCGACGCCGCCCACAACCGGAGCGGGGGCCGTTTTCCGAACCGCGTCGCAGATTCCGAGCGCCTCGGCCGTCTTCCCCCGCCGACCGTAGAACGCGGCCAGCAGGAGCGGCGCTTGCGGCTGCTTCTCCTTGGCCTGGTCCACGACCCGTTTGAACAACTTCTCGGCGTCGTTGTGCAACGTGATGCTCTCGCACACCTGCGCAATCGCCAGCACGGGCGCGTCGGCCACTTCCGCCCGCGGGACGATGATCTCGCGCGCCGCCGCGAGGTTCCCCTTGGCCGCCGCGAGGCGGGCGCGCAACTCCGCGGTCGGGAGGGCGTCGGGTTGGATTTTGGTCAGTTGTTTCACCCACTCTTCGGCCGCTTGATGGTCCCCGACCCGGAGCAGCCACGCGGCGTAGAACCGAACGTAGAGCGCGACGCGGTCGTTCTTCCGGAGCAGACCGGACATGACGACGCGCACCTGCGCCCGGTTCCCGACCGCCTGGTGCAGTTGGGCGAGAAGGAACTGGTCGTTGGGGCTCGGGTCGCGGTCGGCTTCCAACAGGCGGATGGCCTCCAGCCGACTCGTCCGGTCGCGCTGAAGTGCCAGAGCGACGATCCGCGTTCGGCGCTCCGCAGGGGACTCGCTCCCGGTCAGGGGGCGGAGGCGGTCCCCCTCCGCAAGGCCCAGTTCCTCGAGCGCCCGGCGAGACGTGACGTAGTCGCGATCGGCCGCGAGGCAGATCCCGATCATCTGCCGGGCGAACTCCTTGTCCGCCGCAGAAGCGGTCTGGAGCGCGATCATTCGCTTGAACGCCTCGCGGGCCTCGGCGAGTCGGCCGGTCTGGAACAGGAATTCGGCTTCGGCCTGAAGCGTGCGGAGGTCGGCCGGGCGCTCGGCCCGCGCCTCCTTGAACGCTTCCGCGGCCTTCTCCGTTCTCCCGACGAGCGCGTATGCCAGTCCGAGGAACACGGCTCGCTCGGTCTTGGGCACCTTCTCTTTCGCCGCGTCGAGCAGTTTCTCACCCTCTTCCCTGCGGTTCGTCAGAGTCAAGAACTGGATTAGGATCAACCAACCATCGGGGGCCTCCGGGCGCAGATCGGCCGCTTTCCGAAACGCGGCCTCGGCCTTCGCCTTTTCGCCCGCGCCGAAGTAGATCTGTCCCTGCCAGATGTACTCGGCGGGGTCCGTGGACTTGTCCGAGATGGCCGCGTCCGCGTACGCGACCGCCTGCGCGGGGTTGTTGGTCCGGAGTGAGACCTCGGCCGCGATCCGTTGGATCTCGCCGTCCGCGACGGACGCCTTCGGGAGCTTCTGGAGGATGACCGCGGCCTCGTCGAACTTGCCGTACCCCCGGAGCAACTCCATCAGGCGCCGGAGCGCGGCGGGACTCGACTCGCCGTACTCCACCGCCTTCTGGTACTTCGCCAGCGCCGACGGAGTGTCCCTACGGAGGTCGTGAACGAGTGCCTGCGCGAAGGCGACTCGGGCCCAACCGGCCCGCTCCCGCTCCAGCCCGCCGAGCAGGATCGCGGCCTCGTCGAGGAGCAGGATCGCGGCCTCGTCGAGACCGGCCAGTTCCTTCTTGTGTTGCACCCGCCAGATCAGGAACACCGCGCGCCCGAGGCGGGCCGAGGTGCCCGCCTCTCCGTCGATGCGGCGGATCTCGTTCAGAACTTCGCCGATTTTCGTCTCGTCGCTGGCGCGGAGGGCGAGGTCGAAGCGGGTCAGGTGGGCGCCCAGGTCGTGAGGCTGGAGTGCGGACACGCGGTCCCACAGCCGCGCGCCGAGGGGACCGGGCGCGACGGCGGTCGCGAGTTCGGCCAGTCCGCGGAGCAAGAAACGCTGTTGGAACGGGGCGAACTTGTCGGCGTCGGCCGCGAGGGCTTCGAGCTTCCGGTCGAGTTCCGGCTCCTTGGTTTCCGCCCAGAGGCGCGCCCGGGCGAGCCGGAGGGCGGGCGAGTCGCCGGCTTCCTTCTCGGCCGCGGCGAGGGTGGCGAGCGCGGCCTTCGGGTTCCCGTCGCGCTGATCCTGGGCCGCCAGTGCGACCCACACCGCGACCTCTTTGGGCTTCTCCGCCCGCAAGGCTTCGAGCCGCTTCCGCGCCTCCGCCGGGTTGCCCTGGAAGGAGAGAAGCCCGGCCCGGAGGACGCGAACGTCCGTGTCCTTCGGGAGATCCTTCTCGGCCATCCCGAGGGCTTCCTCGGTCGCGGCCCAGTCCCGCTTGTCGGCGGGCGCCTGGAGGGCTTTGATCATCTGGAGTCGCGCGATCTGCACGTACGCACCGCCGAGGCCTCGGTCTTTCAGTTTGACGTACGCCTGCAGCGTCGCGTCCGCCTTGCCGAGCGCCGCCTCGGCCTCGGCAACTCCCAGCATCGCGGGGATCCACAGCGCGTCGGTCGTGTCAACGGGCACGGCCTGGCGGAACGCCTCCAACCGCCGGTCGGGGACGCCCAACTGTTCGTAACACCGACCCAGGAACAGGCTGGCTTGCCGGGTGAGGGAGGGATCGTCGGGGGTGTTCCTTCGCACGTAATCGAGGCTCAGCGACGCATCGACCCACTCGCCCTTCAACATCAGGATGCGCCCCTGATGGTACTCGGCCTTAATGGGGGTCAGCCCGCGGCCCTTCAACTTGTCGAGTGTCTCGGCGGCACCGGGTGCGTCTCCGGCACGAATTTGGTAGTCGAGGAGCGCGAATACGAGCGCGGACGAGTCGGGGATCGCCTCCAGCCCTTCCTGGATCACGGCGACGGGTTCCTTCTCATGTCGCTGTTCCGCTTCCAGCGCGGCCAGCGCCAAATAAATGCTCGGCGCCTTGGGGTGTTTCGTCAGACCCGCCTTGAGGACGCGGTGCGATTCCGCGGACGCGGTCTTTGCGTCCTCCGGCTTGACCGCGCGGGC
Source organism: Frigoriglobus sp. (assembly GCA_043741075.1). Taxonomy (GTDB): domain Bacteria; phylum Planctomycetota; class Planctomycetia; order Gemmatales; family Gemmataceae; genus Gemmata. The sequence goes on along the minus strand of JAYUBA010000734.1, from coordinate 357 downwards.
GAACTCGTAACTGCGGAACCGCGCCACGTCCGCCACGGCGAGGATGACATCGAGTTCGTCCGGCGCGAGTCTCTGGGCGTCCGCGACGGCCTTCGCGATCGCGTCGGACACCTTCTCGTCCGACTTCAGTTTCTGGGCTTCCGCGACGGCCTTCGCCGCGACATTCGCCTTCTGGCCGAGTCCCCAAAAGGTGCGCCAGTATTCCGCGACCAGTAGGTGCGTCCGGAAGTTCTCGAGGTTCGGCTCGTGCTTCAACATTCGGGCGACGACCGCGTCCGCCTCGTCGCCGCGGTTCAGTTCGAGGCGCAGCACCGCCGCCCATCCCAGATAGGTCTCGACGAGATCGGGCCGGTGTTC
>JAYUBA010000733.1:0-1639 GCA_043741075.1 Frigoriglobus sp. | reverse complement strand
CCGCCCAGCGGCGCGCGACCGCCGGCGCACCCGGCCGGGTCGCGGGGCGGCGCCTGGCACCCGGCCACGGCGCACACAACCGCAAGCGCCCACACCCGCCCCATATCGAGCCCCCGGATCGGCCCCGCACGGCCTCCAGGCTCGGGGCTAGCGCGGGGGCGCCGGGAGTGCTATCGGACAGGGGGGCGGGTCACGCTCACTGAAAAATGGGGCGCGGGCTCTCGTGCCTTCCGACCGGTGATTGGGACCGGCCGGGCCGCGGCGAACGCGGTGCACTTGACGTGGCGGCCGCCGACCCCGCGGCAGCTTGCCGACCTCGTCCGCGCCGCGTCGTGACCGGCGGCCCGCCCGGCCCGCCCGGCCCGCGTGGCGGTCAGTAGCCGAGGTACGCGTAGTAGGCGTACTCGGCCCCGAGGGACAGGAGCTGGTACGCCTCGTAGGCGTTGCCGTCGCCCCGCGCGTTGTAGTCGGCGAGGGCGTAGTTGGCCGCGTCCTGGCCGAGGACGGCGGCGTAGTAGAAGTCGCCGACGGAGGCGAAGTACTGGGCGTAGTAGGAGTAGAGGTAGGCGTCGTACCCGTCGGCGGTGCCGGCGTCGGAGTACTCGGCGGCGGCGTAGTCGAACCCGTACGTCAGGTACTGGTAGGCGAGCGGGCCGTCCTGCGCCTGCGCCCGCGGCCCGCCCGCGAAGAGGGTGGCGACGGCGATGAGGGTAGCGGCGGCGAACTTCTTCGGCATGATGAGTCTCCGAGGTGGGTGGGGGCGAGTGGTGGGGACGACCGGCCTGGGGGCGCGGTCGCGACGACCGCCGGGTGAGGACCGTCCTCCCCTGCACGTCCTGCACGAATCGGGCCGTCGCCGGCAGTCGAACGCGGCCGGCGGGCGGAATTGCGCGCTCGCGCCCCGTTCAGATGGCGCCGGACGCGCGGGCGGGGGTCGGCGAGCGCCCGCACCAGGCGAAGGGCAACGTCCCGCTCCCCGACGCGGACAAGAAAACGCCGCCGATCCTGAAGTTCCCGTCCGGCGAGGTGAAGTGCCGCGAGCGCCTCGGCGGACTCCTGAAGCACTACCACCGCGTCGCGGCTTGACGCACCTCTCGGCGACCACAGCTCAGCGACGCCGCACCGTCACCACCGCGTGCGTGCCGCGCCCGCACGCGCCGATCACCCGTTCGGCGCGTTTCGCACCGCCGACCGTCTGCTCGCGGCTTGAGCGTGATGACAACCACGCGGTGGCCGGCCGCCGCAAAACAGCCCACACGGCAAGCACGGCGCGTGGACATGAATAATTGCACAGGAAGAGAGCAGACAACCCAGGGTTCTTTATGGGCACGGCGGAGCCGCCGGGCGTCCCCATTACCAAGACCTAACTGAGGGGACCGAGAATGTTGGGAAGGGAAGCTATCCGTTCGTAAAGCCTGCCCTCGTCCCCCTGGGCGTGGTGGAAAAGAACATGAAAAGGTACACCTGGGCGGTCCCACGCCTGACCGCTGGCGACGGGCCTGCTCCACTCAACGCACACTGCCTCAAGCATGTCGAGAAGCTGATCCAACTGCGACACCTCATCCTTTGCAAGCAGGTCCGCACTGTCGAAGATGGCGATGATGTACCCGTTGGCGGGGAGCCACGAGAGGTCAGCTAG
>JAYUBA010000732.1:0-1639 GCA_043741075.1 Frigoriglobus sp. | reverse complement strand
CTTCCGCACCACCGCGCCCATACTCGGCCAGTCGTTCAGGGCGCCCGGCTTCGCGTTCTCCACCTGCATCGGCGCGTGCGGGTAGCCGGTCGTCATGTAGTAGCCGCTGGCGCTGTGCGCGTTGTCGTTGGTCGAACACGCGCGCAGGATCGCGATCTTGTCCGTGTGGCGGCTCGTCTTCACCATCGTCTCGCCGATGACGAGGCCGGGCGTCGCGGTGCGGATCACGCCCATGTCGCCGCGCGCCTCCGCGGGCGAGTCCGGCTTCGGGTCCCACGTCTCCTGTTGCGGCGGCGCGCCGAGCAGGAACAGCAGAATGACGCTCCTCTTCCGGAGCGGGGGGCGTAAAGCCCCTGTACCTTCTGCGGCACGCGCTTGCAGTAGGTTCGGGAGCGTAAGCCCGAACGCACCGAGCGAGCCGACGGTGAGCGCCTCGCGGCGCGTCGGGCCGGAGCAGAGTTGCGGCGGGAGAGCGAGCACAAAAAGCCCCTCAGGTGGGAGGTGGGGCACAGGCGGGGTGGTGAATAGAGTATGCCGCAGAACGGCTCCGGGGTGAAGCGGAATCCGACCATGCGCGTGTTCGTTTACGAGTACATGACCGCGACCGGCACCGGGCGCGAGCCGGGTTCGCCCGCCCACGGCATGTACCGCGAAGGCCGCGCCATGCGGGACGCGGTGGTCGAAGACTTCACCCGCGTGCCGGGCTGGAAGGTGCTCGTCAACCCTGACGAGGTCGTGTATGACCGCGCCTGCTGGCGTCTCGTGATTGCGCCGGAAAACGACGGCATCCTCGCGGAACTCGCACGAACCATCGACCGCTCGGGGCACCCGTTCCTCGGTCCTTCGCTCGACGCAATCGAACTCACTTCCGATAAGCTCGCGCTCGCGGAACACTGGCGCGCGCATGGCATTCCCACGCCCGCGACCACGGACCGCGCGCCGACCGCGTGCGAGGCGTTCCCGGTCGTGTGGAAGCCGCGCGACGGGGCCGGGTCCACCGACACGTTCCTCGTCCGCGACCGGTTCGAGTTGGCGACCGCACTCGCGGCGCGCCACCCGTACAGGGCGATGATCCTTCAGGAGTTCGTGCCGGGGCGGGCCGCGAGCGTCGCGTTCCTATGCGGCCCACGCGAAACGGTTCCGCTACTGCCCACCTTCCAGTTGCTCGGCGACGACGGGCGCTTCAAGTACGAAGGCGGCGAGTTGCCGATCCCGCCGGACCTCGCGGCGCGCGCGGCCGGGCTGGGAAGGCGCGCGGTCGCGTGCGTGCCGGGGTTGCTCGGGTACGTCGGCGTCGATCTGGTGCTCGGCGACGCGCCGGACGGTTCGCGCGACTCCGCCATCGAGATCAACCCGCGGCTCACCACGTCGTACATCGGGCTGCGCGCGCTCGCGGACTTCAACATCGCGGACGTGATGCTCTGCGTCGCCGCGGGCGAAGAGGTAGGCGCGTTGAGGTGGAAGCCCGGTCGCGTGCGGTTCGGCCCGGACGGCGCGGTGCGTACAGTATGAATCGCGGCGGTGGTGGCTGCGCCGACCGGTAACGCGCGGCACCAAACACCAACCGAAAGCTTGGCGCGCCCGCCGGTGTGGGGTACGATGACCCGACTCGCACTCGCCTTCTTGTCATGGCACCCCT
>JAYUBA010000731.1:0-1641 GCA_043741075.1 Frigoriglobus sp. | reverse complement strand
GAAGGGGGGAGTCGGACTTCCCCCCCTTCCCTTGAGGGAGGGGGGTTGGGGGGGTAGGTTCTTGAAGCTCGCACGCCAGCCAATCCAGCAACTCCGGGTGCGTGGGCAGGTCGCCGCGCGTTCCAAAGTCGTTCGGCGTGCCGACGATCCCGCGGCCGAAGTGGTGCTGCCACAGGCGGTTCACCATGACGCGGGCCGTCAGCGGGTGGTTCGGTTGCGTAAGCCAGTCGGCGAGTTCGCGGCGCGTCTTCGGTTCGGGTGTGTCGCCCTGCACCAGCACACGCGGGAACGCGGGCTTCGCCTCCACCGCCTTATGCTTCACGTCGCCGCGCTTCAGAACGAACGTTTTCGCGACCGGGTTCGTATTCTGGATCGCCCACGCGGCCGGGGTCGGCGGCGGCGTTTGCGCTTCGAGCGCGTGCAACTTCTTGCGAAGGGCCACGCGCGTTTCGAGTTCGGCCGGCGGCATCGCGGCGAGGATTTCGTCCCAGCTCACCTTGATGAGCGTGTCGGCCTGGGTGGCGAGCGTCTTCTGCTCGGGCGTGCGCGTTTCGGCGGGCGCGTCGAGCGCGTCCTTGTACTTCGCTTCCAGTTTCTCGCGCTTCGCGGCAGTCACCTTCGCGCGCACCGGCGCGTCGAGGGCCGCGATCTGATTCTTTAATGGGGCCGTCTTCGCGTTGATCTCCTCGACCTGCTTCTTGCGCGCGTCGCGCTCGGCGGGCGTCGCGAAATCGACATCGGCGTACCGCGACCCGCCGAAGAACGCTTGCAACCGGTAGTAATCGCCCGCGGAGAGCGGGTCGAACTTGTGGTCGTGGCAACGCGTACAGGCGAAGGTGAGGCCGAGGAACGCGGACCCGACGCCGTTCACCATCTCGGTGAGCAACTCCTGCCGGATCACGTCGCCGTCGAGGTTGCCGCTGACCATGTGAACCGGGCCGCAGCGGTGAACGCCGGTTGCGACGAGCAGTTCCGCTTTCTCCTTCGCGTCCTTGCCCGCGAGTTCGTCGCCGGCAATCTGCTCCGTCACGAACTGGCTGTACGGCTTGTCGTCGTTGAAGCTCTTCACGACGTAGTCGCGGTACCGCCACGCGTGCGGGCGCTCGCTGTCCGCCTCGTACCCGTTGCTCTCGGCGAAGCGCACCACGTCGAGCCAGTGCGTCGCCTGTCGCTCGCCGAAGTGGGGCGACGCGAGCAACCGCTCGACCAGTTTCTCGTACGCGTCGGGCGCGTCGTCCTTCAGGAACGCATCGACCTCCGCGGGCGCCGGCGGCAGGCCGGTGAGGTCGAGGGTGACGCGTCGAAGGAGCGTGAGCTTGTCGGCCGGCAGTGCCGGCTTCAGCCCTTCCTTCTCCAGCCGCGCGCGGACGAAGTTGTCGATCGGGTTCGCGACCGGGAGCGCGGTCTTGGGCACCTCCGAACGCTTCGGGGGAACGAACGACCAGTGCGCGCGGTCCTTCGGCTTGAGCACTGGGTCGGCGTACTTCTCCTGCCCGGTCGTGCGGTCGGCGAACGCGAGCAGCGCGATGAGAAGCGCGAGCGGGAGGGCGGGACGGATCATGGCGGGTGGCCTCGTGAACCCAGGAAACCCAGCAGACCCAGCAGACCCAGGGCGTTGCCCTGGGCTGAGGGAGCGCGGGC
>JAYUBA010000730.1:0-5629 GCA_043741075.1 Frigoriglobus sp. | reverse complement strand
ACAGGCTGGAAGCCTGTCCTACATGGCGCGCCTTCGCATGACCGGCATTCGCAAGAGCTATGGCTCGACGGCCGCACTGCGCGGCGTCGATCTGGAGCTTCAGGCGGGGGAAGTTCACGCGCTCGTCGGCGAGAACGGGGCCGGCAAGTCTACACTCATGAAGGTACTCAGCGGCGCGGAGGAACCGGACGCCGGCGCGATGGAACTCGACGGCACCGCGTACCGCCCGGTCGGGCCGCACGCGGCGCGCGACCGCGGCGTCGCGATGATCTACCAGGAACTCGCCGTCTGCCCGGACCTCACCGTCGAGGCAAACGTGCTACTCGGCCTGGAAGCTTCGCAATACGGCTTCCTGCGGAAGTACGCCGACCGCGCACGAGTCACGGCCGCGCTCGCGCAACTCGGCCACCCGGAGATTGCGCCCGACGCGCCGGTTTCGACGCTCGCGCCCGCGGCGCGGCAGGTGGTGGAGATCGCCCGCGCGCTCGTGTCCGATGTGAAGTTGCTCGTCCTCGACGAACCCACCAGCGCGCTCACGCAGGAGGACGCGACGCGACTCTTCGCGCTGGTAAAGCGGCTGAAGGGGCAAGGCGTCACGGTCGTTTACATCAGCCACTTCCTCGAAGAGATCGAGGCCGTCGCGGACCGCTTCACGGTGCTGCGCGACGGGCAAGCGGTCGGCAGCGGGCGCGTCGGCGACGTGAGCCGCGAGCGGATCGTGGAGATGATGGTCGGCCGCACCGTGACCGAACACTACCCGCGAATCCCGCACGCCATCGGCGAACCGGTGCTTCAGCTAACGGACCTGTGCGGCGAGGAACTGCCGAACGGTGTGAACCTCACGCTCTGCCGCGGGGAGATTCTCGGCATCGCGGGGATCGTCGGGTCCGGCCGCACGGAGATGCTTCGCGCGGTGTACGGTCTCGACCCCGTTCGCGCCGGTCGGGTGAAGGTCGGCGCGTACAGCGGGGATCGCGCCACGCCCGCGGAGCGGATCGCGCAGGGCGTCGGCATGGTGAGCGAGGACCGCAAGACGGAAGGGCTGGCACTCGACCTGTCCGTCGCGGACAACGTCGCGCTCAGCCGCCTCGACAGCACCGGTGGCTTCCTGTCGCGGTCGCGTCTCCGCGCCGCCGCGGGTGATGTGCTCGCGCGGCTGGGCGTGAAGTTCCGCGACGCGGACCAACCCGTCGGCGAACTGAGCGGCGGGAACCAGCAGAAGGTCGCGCTCGCCCGCCTCTTCCACCAGCGCGCCGACGTGCTGCTCCTCGACGAACCCACGAAGGGCGTGGACGTGGGCAGCAAGGCCGACATCTACCGGCAGATCGGCGAGGCCGCGGCGAGCGGGAAGGCCGTGCTGGTGGTGAGCAGCTACCTGCCGGAGTTGTTCGGCGTGTGCGACACGCTCGCGGTGATGTGCCGCGGCAAGCTGACCGCCGCGCGGCCGGTCGCCGCGTGGACGCCGGAACAAGTGATCGCCGCCGCGACTTCTGTGCCCTCTCCCCTTGCGGGAGAGGGTGGCGAGGCTTTGCGAGCCGGGTGAGGGGTAACGACTCTCCCTCCGCGGAGGTTCACCCCTCACCCGCCGGCGAGGCGCCGCCACCCTCTCCCGCAAGGGGAGAGGGCCAGAACACTTGTTCCTCTCATCGGTGGTTCACGGAAGTCAGCAATGTCAACCTCTCCTTCACCTCCTGCTCGCCCTCTCAGCATCCCGACTGGGCCGTGGGTCGGGTTCGTCGCGGTGCTGCTGCTGTTCACCGCGCTCATCGGCATCAAGGGCGGACTGGGCACGTTCCTCAGCGTCGATAACTTGCGCGTACTCCTGCACGAAGGGACCGTGCCCGCGGTCGTCGCGCTCGGGATGCTGCTCGTACTCATCAGCGGCGGCATCGACCTCTCAGTTGGCGCAGTGGTCGCGCTCGTCACGGTCGTCACGATGCGCGTTTACACCGCGCTGTACGACCCGTCGAACCCGTCGGGGGTGAACAGCCTCGTCGCGGTCGCTGCGGGCGTGGCGGTCGGCGGCCTGTGCGGCCTCACGAACGGCCTACTCGTCACGCGACTGCACCTGCCGCCGTTCGTGGCGACGCTCGGCATGTTCGGCATCGCCCGCGGGGTCGCGGTGTGGCTGGCGGAGCGGACCACGCTCGCGTTCCCCATCGGCGGTCGGCCGGAGTGGGTGGAAACGTTGGCCCGGCTGTCGCTTTACAACCCCGGACTGTGGTCGCTCGCGCTGCTCGCGATCCTGACAGCGGTGCTGCTTCGCACGACGGTGTTCGGCCGGCACCTGTACGCGGTCGGGTCGAACGAGGCGACGGCCCGGCTGTGCGGCGTAAACGTGCCGCGCACCAAGACGCTGGTGTACACGCTCGCGGGTCTGCTCACCGGCTGGGCGGGTGTGATCCTGTTCGCGCACAGCAACAGCGGCAACCCGACGCTCGGCGAGCAACTGGAACTGGACGTGATAACGGCGGTGGTGATCGGCGGGGCGAGCCTGTCGGGCGGGAAGGGGACGGTGATCGGGGCGATGCTCGGCGTCGCGATCCTGGGCCTCATCAAGAACGGCGTGAGCCTGTTCAACGTGCCGGTCGAGATGCAGTACATCCTGATCGGCGTGCTTCTGCTCGCGAACGTGAGCCTGAACCGCTGGCGGCAGGGGAAGGGCAGAGGTTGAGGGCGGCCCGCTGGCCGGTCCGCCCCCGCGGTGCCTCACTCCTTGATCGCTTCGATGGCGGCGCTGGCCGCCTCACGCACGGCCGCCTCCTTGTCCGTCTTCAGGTTTCGTAAGACCGGGAGAGCCGCTTTCGCGTCTGTGCCGAGCTTCGCGAGGTCGTTGATGATGAGCGCCCGGTCGTTCCGGCTCGCGCCGAGACCGGACATGAGAGCGCTGTACTTCTGCTTGTTGTCGATCTTCAAGCTGTGCATGTGAGCGATCACTTTGGCCCGGTCCTCGCTCCCGCGGAAAACCGTCCGGGGGAGTGCCGTGTCCGGACCGCCGACGAGATTCAAGACCAACTGCTGAACCCCCACGTCATCCGGCGCGATGGAGACGAGCGCCTGTAGGGTGTTGGCCGGGGTCGCTCGGCTGGTCTTGATGAGGTGCTCGTGATACCACTTGAGGGCGGGGACACTGGCCTTGGCCTGTGCCCCCATCCGCTTGAGGTTCTCGATGGCCTTGTTCTTGTTGCCGACCTCCGCGTCGATGAGGACGGCGAGAACTTCCTTGTAAGCCACCGGGTCGATCTTCTCGAACGCGGCGTTGGCCTCCTCGCGCACTTTTGGTGTGGCGCTCATCATCCCGTACTCGACCAGCGCCGCCCCGGCGTCCTTCGCGGCGGCACCCATCTCTTCGAGTTGCGCGATAGCCGCCAGTCGGACCTTGTTGTCCTTCGACTGAAGTTCCTTGATGATGGGAGCGAGCTTCTCACGGTTTTTCGCCGTGTCGCCATCGCCGAGGGCTTCCTTGATCGCGGCGAGCGACTTCTTGGCGACGCTCCGAACATCCTCGTCGGCATCCCTTGTCGCCGTCGTCAGCGCGGGGATCGCGTCCTTGGCCTTCTCCTTGAGTTTGCCCAGCTCTTTTGCGGCTTTCAGACGAACCGTCTCGTCCTTGTCGCCGAGCTGCTTGATGAGTTGCTCAACTTCCGGAGGTGCGGCGGCGGCCCACTGCGCGGACCCGAACAGTAGGGCGAGGAGGAGGACCGAAGTCAATCGGGGCGTCATTGGCTTCATCTCCAGGGAGCGAAAGTGTCAGGCGGGTGAGATTGTTGACTTTACCTCCTCGACGGAGCGAAGTCGAGGGTATTTCCTGTCCGGGCGGTTCAGTTACAGGGCCGTTCCTTGTTTGAGTCTGGGTGGCCGGGGCAGAGTCCTCGATGCCCCGGTGCGACACCCGAACGCCTCGACAACCGGGGCATCGCAAAGCCTCTGCCCCGGCCACCCCTGCCGCCGAGTGAAACGCGGAACGGCCCTGGGTTCAGTTACGGCAGCGGCAGCACGACACGGAAGCCCGTGTACGGACTCGCCACCGTCGGCGTCGCGGCCTGCGGTTGGGTCGTGCGCTCCTTCTCCAGAATCGCGAAGCTCAGCGGGCGGTCGAGCGTGTAGTTGCGCCCGCGGAGGATCAGCTTGTCGGTGTCGGCGAGCGGCCCGGCGGTGAGGTCGCGGCGCGAGCCGGTTCGCGTGAGGACGGTGCGCGTCCACTCGCGGCCGTTCCCGGCCATGTCGAGAAGACCATAGCGGTTGATATCGGCCTCCGCGTTCGGGCGTTTCACAGGGCCGGGCGCGGGCTTGTCGATCCACGCGCGGCCGGGCGAGAGTGTCGGGGCGGATTGCCCCTGCTGGTCGAACAAGCCGGCCGCGTGATCCCACTCGTCCTCGGACGGCAGGTCGCCACCGAACTCCGTTACCGCGAAGTGTCGCGCCTGAAGTGCGGTCACGTTCACAACGGGCGCGTCGTCACCGCCTGCGTAGAGCTTGTTTGTCACCTTCGTTTCCGTGATGTAGAACGGTGCGACCGGTGGCCCGGTTTGCGGCGCGATGAGCCGGAACCGGACCGGTCCGCCGCCCTTCTCGCACACCACCCACTCCGGTGCTCTCTTCCCGATGAGCTGAATCTGGTTCGCGCCTTCCTCCGGCGTGGTGCCCGCGGGGTAGACGAGTTGCGGATCGTCGGGCGAGTGAATCCGCGGAGTCTGCTGGCCGATCACGACGAGCCAGATTCCGGCGATGACCGCGCCCGCGACGGCCACGATCGCGACGACTTCGGCGACGATCCGCCCCCGCGCCAACCGCACCCATGCCGGTGTCGGTGGCTGCTCCTCGGCGACCACCGTGCCCGCCGGGGCGACGGTGTCGGTCGCGCCGGGGTGCTCCAACCCGCTCCGCTCGGTGCCGCCGCCGAAGACCGCGCCCGGCGACGGGTCCGGCCGCGGCGCGCCGGCGTGCGCCGACCCAGCGAACGGGACGCCTACCGCCGCCGCCAAATCCGCGACGAACGCCGTACACGTCGGGTAGCGGTCGTGCGGCTTCGCGGCCATCGCCCGCAGCAGAACCGCCCGCTCGGCCCCGCCGATGACATCCGTGAACACGAACTCGCTGTTCTGGTGCGCCTTCATCAGTTCGGTGAACGGCCGCGGCTTCAGCGGGGCGCGGCCCTGGCGCAGTTCGGTGTACGCGTAGGCGAGGCTGTACAGGTCGCTCGCCGGCCCGCCCTCGCCGGCCCAGATTTCCGGGGCCATGTACGCCGGCGTGCCCGCGAGGCTCATCGCCTCGACCAACTGCGTCTGCGCCCGCGCGAGGCCGAAGTCCGCGACCTTCGCGTGCCCGTGCAGGATGAGGATGTTGTCCGGCTTCACGTCGCGGTGCGTGATCTTCTGCTCGTGCAGGTAGTCCAACCCCTCGGCCGATTCCGCGATGTACCGGAACAGCTCGTCCACCGGGATGCCCGGCTGCCCTTGGGTCTGGTAGTGCTTGAGCCGCGCGCGGAGGGTGCCGTCGGCGAGTTCCATCACGACGTGGAGACGGTTGTTCGCGATCCAGAAGTCTTCCGTCGCCAGCAGGTCCGGGTGCCGCAGGTTCTTGATGAGTTCGAGCGACTTCAGTTCGCGCTGCGCGGCGTCGCGGTCGG
>JAYUBA010000729.1:0-5634 GCA_043741075.1 Frigoriglobus sp. | reverse complement strand
GTCCAGTTTCCCTGTCCGGCTGCGTGTGCGGCCCGAACACGGAAAACTGAACGCTGAACACTCCCCGTTAGAAGAACTCGATCTTGTCGTCCGCGCTCAGGGTGACGACGGCCTTCTTCCACGTCGAGAGCTGGCCCATGGACTGCCGGAACCGCCGCTTCTTGCCCTCGCGGATCTGCGTGCGGACGGCCTCCACCTTCACGTTGAACAGTTCCTCGACCGCCGCCTTGATCTGCGTCTTGGTGGCGATCGGGTTCACCTGGAACGTGTACGCGTTGTACCGGGTGCTCTGGTGCGTGCCCTTCTCGGTGACGAGCGGGCGCAGGACCACCTGGTGCGGCCGGAGGTCCAGGCCCGGCAGGCCGTGGACGCACGGCTTGCGGAGGGCCAGCTTCCGCCGGTACTTCTTCGGCTTCGGTCGTGTCGTGGCCATCTCGTTAGTCTCCCCGCCGTCTTCTTCGTTCCGGCCCTCTCCCCGTGCGGGAGAGGGTGGTCGGCGCTTCGCCGACCGGGTGAGGGGTCGCGATCCAGGTGGGCTGACGTTTCACCCCTCACCCGGCTCGCAAAGCCTCGCCACCCTCTCCCGCAAGGGGAGAGGGCAAAACCAAAACCACCCGCCTACTTCTCGTCCGTCGGCTTCCCGAAGGCCCGCAGCGCTTCGAGCGCCGCGCGGGTGAGGACCAACCGCTTGTGCTTCAGAACCGTATAGCAGTTGAACTCGGCCGCGGGCAGCACCTTCACGCCCTCGATGTTGCGGGCCGACTTGTACACGTTCAGGTCGAGCTTGTCCGTGCCGATGAGTACCGTCATGTCCGCGAGCGTCACGTCCTTCTCGCCCTGCTCGGTCGTCTTCTTGCCGACCTTGATCGCCCGCAGCACGCCGGTGATTTCCTTCGTCTTCGGCGCGGCCAGCGTCAGTTCGTCGAGGATCACCACCTGCCCGTCGCGGAACTTCGAGAGGACGGCCATGCGGGTGGCGGCCTTCACGGCCTTCTTCGGCAGGTGGTACTCGTAGTCGCGGGGCTTCGGCCCCTTCGCGGTGCCGCCGCCGCGGCGCTTGTTCGTGCGCTTGGTGCCGACGCGGGCGTTACCGGTGCCCTTTTGGCGGAACAGCTTCTTCGTGCTACCGGCCACCTGCCCGCGGCGGAGCGTGTGGTGGGTGCCGGCCCGCTGGTTGGCGAGGTACATCAGCACCACGTCGTGCATCAACTGGCGGCTGATCTTGCCGCCGAACTCGGCCGGGTCGATGGACACCGTGCCGACCGATTCCCCGGCCCGGTTCACGACCGGGACGGTGATCGAGGCCGTGACCTCGCTCGTACGGGTGACGGGATCCTCGGCCCCGGTTTCCGGGGCGGTCGGCGTGCTGTTCTCGGCCATTGTTCAGCCACTCCTGACCCTGCCGCCACCGGGTTGCCCGGCGGAACCGCGGTATTGGCTTCTTCGTCCCGAAGGAGAGAAGCCGGCGGTGAAGCGGGGTCGCTTTCGTCGCAAGAAACCGCCCGCGGTTCGGTCTCGGATGGGAGAACCGACGCGGGCGGGAGTTAATCTTTGTACCGCAGGTTCCGACACTGACAACCGGAATTTTGCAAACACCCACGTCTGTAGCTGCTTGCGGCAGCGCGGGGAACTTTTCAAACTTCCCGCGAAGCCGCGAGCGGCTTCAGAAACCTCAGCCTGTAATCACCCGAATCTTGATGTCCACGCCCGGCGGCAGGTTGAGGCCCTTGTTGAGCGCCTCGATGGTCTTCTGGTTCGGCTTGAGGATGTCGATGAGCCGCTTGTGGGTGCGGATCTCGAACTGCTCGCGGCTCTTGCGGTCGATGTGCGGGGACCGCAGCACCGTGTACCGCTCGATGCGGGTCGGCAGCGGGATCGGCCCATGCACCTCCGCTTGGTTGTCGAGGGCGGTCTTCACGATCTCGGCCGCGGTGCGGTCGAGCACCTCGTGATCGTAGCCTTCCATGCGGATGCGGATGCGCTCGCTCGACGGTCCGGCCACGGGTGATTCCTCGCTTCGCGTCCGCCCACGCCGGGGCAGGTTAAACAGGAAAGTTTAAACGTAGGAGTTGTGCGACCGACCGTCAAGGTCGCCGCTGGCTTTCTGAAGAGCAAACAGCCGCAGATGACGCAGAGAGACGCAGATCAAGGCAGCATTGAATTTAATTCAGTCTTCGGTCTTGATCTGCGTTTCTCTGCGTCATCTGCGGCTCTTCGTTTTACTTCTTCACGGCTGCAACCGCCAGCGATTGCAGCTTCTCGCGCATGGGCGAGGCGTCCGCGTTGGCGAGGCCGGTGCGCTGAATCAGCAGCACCACGAACATGTCTTGCGCCGGGTCAATCCACCCCTGCGTGCCGAACGCGCCGCCGTGCCCATAGGTGCCCGCGGAGAGCATTGCGGTCACGAGTTTCGGCTCGCGGACCACCGCCCAGCCGTAGCCGAAGCCGGTGCCCGGAACGAAGCCCGCGGGCAGGTCGCCGGTCTGCACCTTCGTCATCTCCGCGACCGCCTTCTCGCTCAGGACGCGCGTGCCGTTCAGTTCGCCCTTGTGGAGCATCAGGCGGTACAGCTTGGCGAGGTCGCCGCCGGTGGAGTACAGCCCGCCGGCCGGGACCGGGTGCTTCGCGCCGGCGGGCGCGACCAGCAGCGTGTCCCCGCTCGGGGACAGCTTGCCGTCCTTCCCCTTGAAGTACGTCGCCGCGGCCCGCGACCGCTGCTCCTTCGTCGGGTAGAAGGTAGTGTCCGTCATCTCCAGCGGGTCGAAGACGCGCGTCTTGAGGAACGCCTCGTAGCTCTCGCCGCTGACCACTTCGATGACGCGGCCGAGTACGTCGATGCCCTCGTTCGAGTATTTCCACTGCGTGCCCGGTTCGGAAATGAGCGGTTGCAGCGCGGACGCGAGCGTCGTCTCCGCGAGCGTGCGGTTGCGCTTCACGTACACATCGTTCACGCCCTTCGGATAACTCGCCACGCCGCTCGTGTGCGTGAGCAGGTCGCGGAGTTTCACCGCCCGCTTGGGCTTCACGAGCATCTCCCCCACCAAGTCGCCGCGCACCAACATTTTCTGACCGGTGAACTCCGGCAGGTGCTTCGCCACGTCGTCGTCGGGCGACAGCTTCCCCTCGTCGAACAGAATCATGATGCCGATGGCGGTGATGGGCTTGGTCATGGACGCGATGCGGAAGATCGTGTCCTTCGTCATGGGCGCGTCCGCGGCGATGTCGCGCCGGCCGACCGCGTCGAACGCGATCACGCCGTCCTTGCGGCCGACGACGGTGACCGCCCCGGCGATGTCGTCGCCGTCCACGAACGTCTGCATCGCGGCCGGGATGGCCTTCAGCTTGTCCGGGTTCGCGACGGGTGCCGGCTCGGCGCCGAGTCGCGCGGAAGCGAACGCGAGCGGGACGAGGAGCAGGAGTACGCGGGGGGAGAGCATGGAGCGACCTCACGGGGAGCGACGAGGCTGAACCTACGGCACCGGTGCGGGCGGGTCAAGCGAGCCGGGGGCCGCGGCGCGGTGGCGGCGCGCGTCCGCCCGCCGTATCATCTGGTTCGTCCGCCCCGCTTCCTTCCGAGGCGTTTATGCCCAACGACAACGACCCGCCCCGCAAGCGCCCCTGGGAACAGGGGAACCGCGACGATGACGACGACCGCCCGCGCGGCCGGAACCGCGACCGCGACCGCGACCGGGACGACGGTGACGACGACGGACCACGCCGCCGGCGCTACCAGGACGACGACGGCCCGCCGAAGGGGGCGTCGAACGGCCTGGCGATCGCGGGGCTGATCCTGGGGATTCTGTCACTGTGCGCGGGACCGCTCGCGGGCATCCCGGCGCTGATCTGCGCGGGCATCGCGCTGGGCAAGCCGGGCGGGCGCGGGGCCGCCACCGCCGGACTCGTGCTCGGCGGCATCGGCACGTTGCTGATCCCGGTCCTCGCGATCGGCCTGCTGCTGCCGGCCGTGCAGAAGGTGCGGTCCGCGGCGGCCCGGATGAGCGACGCGAACAACATGAAGCAGGTCGGCCTCGCCTTCCACAATCATGCGAGCACGAACCAAGATATGATGACCGCTCCGTACGCCCGCGACAACTTCGGCAAGGTCCAGACCGGGCTGAGCTGGCGCGTCGGCCTGCTGCCGTACGTCGAGCAGGAGAACGTGTACCGCAAGTTCGACCTGTCTCAGCCGTGGGACAGCGCGAAGAACCGGTCGGCGTCGAACACGCCGATCAAGACGTACACGTCCCCGTATGACGGGGCGGAGCCGTCGGTGAGCACGCCGTACCGGGTGTTCTACGGCGGCGGTGCGCTGTTCGAGGAGGACGGCGCGCCGGTGTCGATCCGAACCATCACGGACGGCACCTCGAACACGATCCTGTTCGTTCACGCTGCGGAGCAGGTGCCGTGGGCGGAACCGCGGGACCTGCGGTACGACCCGAACGGACCGCTCCCGAAGTTCGGCTACCCGGGGCAGTCCGGGTTCAACGTGCTGATGGCCGACGGGTCGGTGAAGTTCATCACCGACAAGGTGTCCGAGCGAACGCTCCGCCGCGCGATCACCAAGGCCGACGGCGCGGATCTGGGCGCCGACTGGTGACGCGAACCTCCTGAAGGCGAGCGGCCGGGTTCATCCCGGCCGTCTTCGTCACCCCTTCCCCAGCAGCAGATCGACCACCCAACACCCGCGAACATGCACGGCGTTCGCGTCGCGGCAGTGGGTTAGTACGTCGTCGTTGTTGCAGCCGGCGTCTTGGAGAGCGTCGGCCAGAATCGGCATCCGGTCGAACGCGGGTTCGTCGTGCTTGTCGTAGTCTTCGTGTTGAAAGCGATCTTCGGATAAGCGGGTGATTTTTGGGGGCTTTCTTGTCCCTGACTTCGCCCGTGTTCTAGGCTTCGGAGGGAATTTTCCGAGGACGAACCGATGAAGCCGATTACCGTAGTCATGCTTTTCGCCATTATTTTCGCCGGTAGCTTCGTGGCTTATAGGAAGTACGAGGAACACACGAAGCCGAAGCCGCCGGAACCGGAACCGGAAGCGTTTGCGGCTGCGCACCAAAGTCTTGCGAGAGCGCAGCGGGAGGCTCGTGGATTTCGGGCAGAGGAAGCGATCCAACAAGAGCGCCGGAAGCAACTTGATGACTGGGTGAACTCTGGGGTGGTTTCCTTCTTCGGATCACCGGGGGGACCGTCAACGACGAAAATGACAGTTGCTCCGGGTTTCTTCGTTCTGAACTTTCAAGACAAGCAGACAGTTGCGATAACGGCGTTCCGGTATCTTCACAAGATCGCCGACGGTACGCCCGCAGAACACCTCAAATACGACCGGCTGATTTTGGTGGACAACCTGAACAATCACGAGGTGGGATCGGTTGCGCTTGACCCGTCCTCGTCATCCACAATGCTCACGATGAACCGCTAACACCTGCCTCGTCTTTCGCCTTCTGCTTTTCCATGTCCTCTGAACCGCCTTCAACCCCGATGATACCCGGCAGAACCGCACGCCGAAACAGCGTTCACGCAACTGTGTGTTAGCGTTTCTTCGGGTCGCCCAGGAACCCGCACGGGCACGGGTTCATCGCCGCGATCAGCACGAAGTCGGCCGGGAACGTGGTCGAGTGCGCCGCCCGGCTGATC
>JAYUBA010000728.1:0-1642 GCA_043741075.1 Frigoriglobus sp. | reverse complement strand
GTGCCGGAAGCGCCGGCCAGAACACGAACACCGCCTTGCCGAGCATGAGCCGCTCCGGAACCGTGCCCCACTTGCGGCTGTCGGAGCTTTGGGCGCTGTTGTCTCCCAGGCACAGGAAGTGGCCGGGCTGGACGTAATAGATGTCGGCCTGGGTCTGGTCGCCGCCGCCGCCGCGCGTGTAGTACACGTCGCGGTACAGCCTGATGCCCTTCACGGCCGCGACCGGCCCCCGCGCGCCGATGCCCGCCGGCGCGTCGATGTCGTTGGCCCGCGTCCACCCTTCCTTCTCCTTGTCCTCCGGCTCGTACGCGGCCGGCTCGATCGGGCTGTAGTCGCCCTCCGTACCGAAGTCGATGCGCGTGCCGTCCACCCACACTGAGAGGTGGGCGTCCACGTTGGCGAACCGCAGTTCATAGGTGCCCGCGTTCACCTTGCACGCGCGCGTCGGGTTGCCGAACTCCGGCCCCTTCTCCCCGATGCGGGCCAGCGCCACCTGGCCGTTACCGAACTTCGCCTGGAACCGGTTGGCCCCCCGCGACAGTTCGAGGACGACCTCCGACCCGGCGGCCAGTTGGACCTCGCACTCGAGGGTCAGGTCGCCGACCCAGCGGGTCGCGTCCGGCCCCTCGTCGCGGCTCTGCTCGCGCCCGGCGTCCGGGTTCCAGTCCGTCCCGGCGTTGTAGCCGAGCATGTTGTCTACCGGGCCGGCGACCGGCTTCTCCTTGTCCAGCGGCCACCGCCACGGCACGAGCCGCTTCGAACCGCCGTCCGGCTTCCACACGAGGTGCTGGTAGCGGAGCCAGTCGAGGTCGCCGCCGTTGTGCGCGAACGCGCGGGGCTGCCGCTCGTCGTCCGGCTTCCACCGATCCTTGTTGAGCCGCTCCCACCGGGGCGGCACCAGCCCTTCCAGTTCCTTCGCCTGCTTGTCGTTGTCCCACACCACCCGCCGGTCGGCGAGCAGTTGCGGGGCCAGCTTGCGGACCATCTCGAACGCGGCCCCACTGGGATCGAGCAGTCGCTTGTCCGCGTCGCGCAGGGCGTCTTCGTCCACCAGTTGTTGGAAGTGGGCGTACAGGTCCGCGGGGAGTTTGTTCATCGGCCCGGCCGGGAAGCCGGCCTTGCGGGACGCCTCGAACAGGCGCTCCGCCAGCCCGCTGTTGGGGTACATGAACGGCGGCTTCCACAGGTCGAGCGGGTCGTCGGGCCGGGGGAACAGCGGGCCGTCCGGGTAGCGGAGCGCGGTGGTGGCGAACAGGTCGCCGCGGTGGACCGCGACCGTCTCGCCCCCGAACCCCATCGCGCGCTTGATGTAGTTCGCGGCGACGTGGTTCTCCTGCGGCTTCTCCGGGTACTTGAACACCACCACGTCGCCGCGGTGGGGCGGGCGCAGGTGGAACAGAGGCTTGAGCACCAGCACGCGATCCCCGGTGCGGTTGGTCGGCCGCGGGTTCAGGTCTTCGACGCGCCCCTGATGCCGGCAGTTGGGGCAGCAGTACCGCACCACCGCGTGCTTCTTGTTGGTCTGCTGGTTGGCCTCCACCTCGTCGTGCGAGTTGACCGGGAACTCGTGCCCGCACTTCGGGCAGGTGACGACCTTCTGGTAGCCGTAAAGGGTCTCGGCCATCGACCCGGTGGGGATGAC
>JAYUBA010000727.1:0-5638 GCA_043741075.1 Frigoriglobus sp. | reverse complement strand
CCACCATCAGCTACCCTGCCGGAGTTGATACCGCGGCACCTCGCCGCCTGGGAGCCACCCCGCCAGTGACAACCCCTCGAAGAAGTGGTGGTCGATCTCCCGCAGTTGCTCGACCACCGCGTTGTGCAGCTTGAACAGCAACTCCCCGGTGGTGAACGACGCGCCATCGTCGGCGTCCAGCGTGACCACCGGCTCGACCTGTTCGTCCCCTTGCCCGCACATGTACTGCACGGCGATCCGCTTTCCCGGGATGATGACCTGCTCCGGTCGCCACGAGTCCCGCTTGCGAATCCTCATCTGGTACTGCCGCGCTCGGGCGTCGAATTCCTCGCGGGATGCAACCGGCGACCCAACGAAACTCCAGCACACATCCCCCATGACTCGCAGAGGAAGCTCGTCCGCCATCCGATGCGCCCTCCTGCCGCCGAACTCGTGTTTAGCCTGACCGGCGTTGCGCGTTAGGCGTGCCGGCAGGTCAAACGAACGCGCCGACTCGATCCGCCGGTCAACCTAACGCGCACATGGTGACGGATTCGATTTCTGCACGCAAGTGCTTACCCACGAGCATTCCGTGGGGCGTCAGGGGCGTCACAGAGAGGCGCGTTCGTTTGATCCGCGTTACACTCACCCGTCTAGCGGACTGCGCATGGCCTTCGGACCGGTGCTCAGGACGTGCGTGTAGATCATCGCGGTCCGCACGTCCTTGTGGCCGAGCAACTCCTTGAACGGTGCGGATGTCGTACCCGCCTTCCAGCAGGTGCGCCGCGAACGCGTGCCGGAACGTGATTCCCGCCCAACGGCTCGGCTCGCCCGTCGCCGGGAAGCCAACCACCAACGGAACACACGGACAAGCAGAAACGCGCGAGCCGGCGGGCGGGTTCAGGCGCCGGACGTTTCAATCGATGGGCCGGTCGGCGTAGCGGTAGACCTTCCACGCCCCCGACTTGCCCTGCACGAACCAGATCGCGGTGCTGTCCGTCCCGATCAGGTAGCAGTCGTCCCCCTCGTTCCGCACCGTGCGGACCAGCGGGGAGAAGCCGTTCTTCAAGAAGTCGTCGTTGATGTCGTCGCCGTAGTCCCGGTTGTCGATCGGACGGGGCTTCACAGTCGTCTCTACCGAGTTCGGCAACAGGTATCCCCTCACGCTTCCGCCCTTGACGGCGGCACGGACGAAGCCGGTGTAGGCCTCTCGCAACCCTTCCGGGACCGGCTCCTTGCCCTTGTACTCCCGGAACGGATCGGGCACGTCGTCCGGTTTGCCGGGGACGCTGAAGTTCCCGCCCTTCGGCATGACGGCGATGCTGCCCCAGTACGTCAGTTCGGCCCGGCCGCCCTCGACCGACTTCAGGAAGAACACGCCCTGGTCCCCCACGGCCAGCCTCGGGTCGAAATCCTTGACCCCCTTGTTGCGGAGTCGGAGTGAGAAGGATTTCGCTTCCGACTTCCCCTTGAGCGTCGAGACCACCTCGACGGCGATGGTGTCGGACGCGGCGTCGGTGGCCGAGATCGCCGTCACCACGCCGACCACGATCAGTTCCGACTGGGGCGCGAGTTTCCCCAGGTCGAGCGGGACGATCTGCGACGCACGGGCGGGCAGGCAGGCCGCCAACAGCAGAAGGGCAATACCGAAGGCGCGGGGGGGCATGACAGTTCTCCGACGAGGTGCGAGCCTATCAACACGGAGAGGCGTTTGCCACCGAATGGGTGACTCCAAACGCACGGCTCCTCACCCATCACGACGAGGGACACCCATGAACAGTTTGGCGGTGCCCCCACCGCCGTGGTCGCAACGCACATGGACGGCGGGCCGCATGCGCGTCAGCATTTCGCTGGCTGGTGCCGGGCCGTTCCGGTAACCTTCGCACACACCGCCCCACCCGCGCCGAGACGCACACATGGCCCGTTCCAAGAAGTCCGCTCCGCCGGCCGCGCCCGAACCGCCCGCGCCGGCGGTCGCCGTGCTTACCGAAGTGACGCGGGTGATCGACCTCGACCCCGAAGACTACGTCTGGGCGACGTGGCGCCCGCGCGCGGTGCTCAAGCGGCCGGAGCCTGACCCGTTCGACTTCGACGCCTGCCGCACGCGCCTCACCAAGCTCAAGAAGAACACTTACAATTGGATCGACTGGGACGACGCGGAGATCGCCCCGAGCATCACCCGCCGGGAGGCGCACTTCTGGTTCCTGGCGATGACCGAAGACGCGGAGAAACTGACGCCGGCCGAGATCGCCGACAAGATCAAGGAGAAGGCGGTCACGGGCGAAATGGCGGTCGCAAAGGTGCTGAACCGCATCAAAGGGGCGAAGCGGTTCCAGCCGCGGTACGGCATCCGCCCGCTGTTCAACCTGTTCGACGGGCCGGGCGTCGTCGAGTTGTTGCAGACCGACGGCGCGCTCGGCACCCAGTGGGACGCCGCCGCCGTCCCGCTGGCCGAGTTCACCGCGCATGTGTTCCCGTACCTGAACGTGGCCGAGGTGAAGCGCCTCAAGGACGAACTCCGCCCGCTCATCGACCCGAAGGACTGGCCGACGGACTTCTACGAGCGCCCGCCGATGGCGTTCTTCCTCGCGGCCCTCGTCGGGATGCCGGACGAACTGCTCCCGGTGGTGCAGTCCATCCCGGACGGCCTCTACGCGAAAAGCGGGTGGGACCACGCCTACTACCACCAGACGCAGCGCGTCGTGTTCGGCCTCGGCGGCCCGGCGGTGATCGAGGCGGAAATGCGGCGGCTGAAGCTCGCGGTCCACACGCCGGAGTTCCTCCGCGCGTGGCTCGCGCTCACCCAGTTCGCCGGCCTGGACTACGCCCGCGACGACATCCTCGCCGATACCGCCAAAGACAACTGCGACAATCTGGTGCGCGAGTTCGCCCGCGTCAAGGCGCCGGACGCGGCCCCGTACATGCTCGAACTGAAGCTCGGCGCGAAGGCGCCCGCCCGCGCACGGCAGTGGCTCGACGAGCAGGTCGGGAACGCCGTCACCGGGTTGCTTCCCACGGCGGCGGGCCGCGGCAAGCTCGCCGACGCGGCCGTCGAGTACCTTCGCGAAGCGAAGAAGCGCGGCCACGAGGCGGTGATCCGCGCCGCGCTCAAGGGCGCCGCGGCCGATGTCGCGGAGGCGGTCCGCAAGAGCGTGCTGGATCACACCGAGAAGGAGTACCCGCCGCTCGACGCGAAGTCCACGCCGGCCGACCTGAAGGCCGCGTTCGCGGGCGCGAACCCGAAGAAGTGGAACAAGCTGCCCGCGTGGGCGCACCCGTCGTCGCTCCCGCCGCTCATCGTGGGCGAGCGCCGGCTGAGCGACGGGCAGATGACGGCGGTCCTCGCGGCGCTCCAGGGGAGCGTTCCCGGCAAGCCCGAACCGCTCGTCGCGGCCGTCAAGGCGCACGGCGACCCGGCGGCCCTCGACGCGTTCGCGTGGAAGCTGCTCCAACTGTGGCAGAGCGAGGGTTACCCGCCGAAGGAGAAGTGGGCGATGGGCGCGATCGGGCCGTTCGGCGGCGACGGGTCCGCGCTCAAGCTCACCCCGCTCATCCGCACCTGGCCCGGCGAGAGCCAGCACCAGCGCGCCGTCTTCGGCCTGGAGTGCCTGCGCGCACTCGGCTCGGACACCGCCCTCATGCAACTCAACGGCATCGCCCAGAAGCTCAAGTTCAAGGGCTTGAAGGAGAAGGCGACGCAGGCGATGGAGGCCATCGCGAAGGAGAAGGGGCTGACGCGGGCGCAGCTCGAAGACCGCGTCGTGCCCGACTGCGACCTGGACGAGCGCGGCCAGCGCGTATTCGACTTCGGCCCGCGGCAGTTCCGGTTCGTCCTCGGGCCGGGCATGAAGCCGATGCTCAGGGACGCCGACGGCAAGGTGAAGACCGACGCGCCCAAGCCCGGCACGAAGGACGACGCCGCGAAGGCGAACGAAGCCGTCGCCGCGTGGAAACTCATGAAGAAGCAGATCAAGGAGGTGGCGAAGCTCCAGGCCGACCGGCTCGAACAGGTGATGGTGACCGGGCGGCGGTGGCCAGTCGCCGACTTCCTGGCGCTGCTCGTGAAGCACCCGCTCATGATCCACCTCGTGCGGCTCCTGCTCTGGGGCGGGTACGACAAGGCCGGCAAGCTGACCGCGACCTTCCGCGTCACCGAAGACCAGACGCTCGCGGACGCGACGGACGCCGCGTTCGCCCTCAAAGGCGTGGCGGAAGTCGGCGTGGTCCACCCGTTGCACCTGAGCGACGCGCAGCGGGCGGCGTGGGGCGAGGTGTTCAGCGACTACGAGATCGTGCCGCCGTTCCCGCAACTGGGCCGGAGCATCCACCGGCTCGAAAAGGACGAGGTGAAGGCGACCGAGTTGACGCGGTACGAGGGCGTGACGCTGCCCGCGCCGACGCTGGTGTTCGGGCTGGAGAACCGCGGCTGGGTGCGCGGCGGCGGGATGGACGCGGGTCTGTTCGATGAGCACTCCAAGCCGTTCCCCGGCAGCGGCGTGACCGCGGTGGTCCAGTACGAGGGGGTCGTCGGGTACGGGTACATCGACCCGAACTCGTCGATCGCGTTCAAGCAGTGTTACTTCGTGTCGGGCGTCCGCGGTCCGTCCGGGTACGCGCACAAGGAGAAGACGCTGCCGCTGGGTGAGGTCGATCCGGTCGCGGTGAGCGAGGTACTAAGCGACCTGAGCGCGCTGGCGGCGAAGGCGAAGTGACGCGCCGGGTGCCGCGGGTGCGGTTGACGAAAGCGGGCGAATTCTTCTTGTGTTGCACACGGCACCGCGCGCATACTCTCAACTGAGGTGCCTATTTCGGATGCGGCCGGCTCGCGGCGTCTTATCTTCTTCCGGCCCGCCGTCAGTCACCCAGCGTGCGGAGTGCGTCCCTACATCGGAGGTCCGCCAATGTCTCCCCCGATGAATCGGCGTGGGTTCACGCTGATCGAACTGCTGGTGGTGATCGCGGTGATCGCGATCATCGCCATCCTCATCGGCCTGCTCCTGCCCGCGGTGCAGAAGGTGCGCGAGGCCGCGGCCCGCATGTCGTGCTCCAACAACCTGAAGCAACTGGGCATCGCGGTCCACAGCTACAAACGACGCGAACAACCGGATGCCGTTCAACGGCGACCCGGTGGCGAATTCGGGGTGCTGTTGGAACACCGGTGCGAGGCAGTACAGCTTCCTCGCCCGCATGTTGCCGTACATCGAACAAGATAACCTGTTCAGGGCCGGCGGGTTGGACACCAGCCCCGAAGCCGTGATGGGGTCGGCGCAAGCGATTACGTTCGGCGGCACCTTCCTCAAGACCTTCAAATGCCCAAGCGACACAACTCCTGATACCCGAACGAATGTCGCCTACCACCCCGGCGGGCGAGTCGTTGCTTCCACCAGCTACAAGGGCGTGAGCGGTGGCAACTGGGCGTGGGGCAGTTTCCAGTTCAACGCGGGCGGGTCTTATGGCACGAACGGCCTGGATACGGGCAACGGTCTCTTTTACCGGTCGGACTTCCGGCGCGCCATCACCTTGGGTCAAGTCACGAGTGCCGACGGCCTGTCGAACACACTAGACTTGTTGCGCAATAGGCGTTGTTTCAGGCGTACCTCGGCCATGCGATCCCGTGTGGCCGTTATCCGTACATGCGGTTGTGGAGTCCGGCGACGTT
>JAYUBA010000726.1:0-1644 GCA_043741075.1 Frigoriglobus sp. | reverse complement strand
GCCCGACTCCGGCACGTCAACATCATCACCGTACATGACGTGGTCAAAGAAGGGGCGGGCTTCTTCATCGTCACGGACCTGGTTGACGGGGAGACGCTAGCCGCGCGGCTAAGGCGGGGGCCGATGCCGCCCGCCGAGGCCGCGAAACTGCTGGCCGAGGTCGCCCGCGTGATCGACTACGCGCACGGCCAAGGCGTCGTCCACCGGGACCTGAAGCCGGCCAACGTCTTCCTCGACAAGGCGGGCCGACCGCACGTCGGAGACTTCGGGTTGGCCCGCCCCACCAGGGAGCTTCTCGGCGGGAGCGACCAGCGTGGGACGCTGGCTTACAGTTCGCCAGAGCAACTCGACGGGCAGCCCCTCGACGGTCGCAGCGACCTCTGGAGCCTGGGCGTTATCCTGTACGAAACGCTCGCGGGCCGACCGCCGTTCGCGGACGACAGCCCCGTGCGGTTGCGGCAGGCAATCCTCGCGGCCAATGTCCCCGAGGCCCCCCGCGTCCCCGCCGCATTGATGGCCGTGTGCCGCCGGTGCATGGCCAAGACGCCCGCGGGCCGGTTCGGTCGCGGCGACGATGTCGCCGCCGCGTTGGAGAGGGCGGTCCGAGGGAGGCCGGCGTGGCGAACGGTCTTCGGGGCGACGCTCGCCGTTCTCGCGGTGGGGGCGGTCGTCGGCGGGACGCTCTCGATCCCCACAGCTCAGCCCGGCCCCGATGTCGCGCGACGACCCGAAGTCGAAGGGCAGGGTGGCACGGCGGTCGCGGCAGACCCGGAACCGCACAACGGCCTCACGCAGGCCCAGAAGACGCCCCAGCCGAGGCCCCCCGTCAAGGTGTTGGAGGGACATGCCACCGCGATCCGGGCCGTGCGGTTCCGGCCCGACGGCGGGTGGGTCGCGTCCGCCGACGAGCAGACCCTGCGGCTGTGGCCACCCGCCGGCGAGGCCCTGAGCGTCAACCTGCCATCGCCGCCGACCGCGATGGCCTTCGGCCCGACCGGCGTGACGCTGTTGACGGGCCACGAAGACGGCGTGGTCCGCCAGTGGTGGGTGGGGCCGAGGACGGCGGACGAGCAAGCTGAGAGTTGGGCGTCGCGGGCGGCGATGCCCGGCTGGGGGCAGGTCGCCCTCTTGCCCTTCGTGCCGTCGCAGTCCGCACCGTTCCTGACGCGGTCGTGGGCCGGCGACGGGACGCCGGTGCAGGCCGTCGCGTCGTCGCCGACCGGGAAACTCGCGGCCTGGACGAGCGGTAAGCGTCTCGTCGTCTGGGACGCGTCCAGCAACAAAGCCGTCGCAGTCCAGAACAAGCCGCAGGCGGCCACCGTGGCGTTGCTCTTCATGCCCGGCGAGCAACTCCTGGCCGGCTACGCCAGCGGCCCGGACTTGAAGGCCGACCTGTCCGCGTGGCAGGTCGTGCCGTTCGAGGACGGCCTGGGCCTGTCGCCCCGCGGGTTGATGCAGAACTTCGGCCTGATGACGGGCGTCCGGCACGTCACTGCTGCCCCCGGCTTCACCTTCATCGTGGCGACCCTCGACGGGGGGCTGGCACACCGGCAAGGGCGTCACGATCCATGGGCGCGAGTGCCAGATGCTGACGGCGTTCGCGGCGACTCCGGAGCGGTTTATCGATGTCGATTGGAATTATGA
>JAYUBA010000725.1:0-5641 GCA_043741075.1 Frigoriglobus sp. | reverse complement strand
AGGGGTCTTCTCTTCCCCGCCGGTCACTCGCCCTTCTTGAGCGAGGCCGCCTTCCAGGCCAGGCCGATCTGCACCGACTTCTCCTGCTTGGCCTGGATCGCCCACGGCGTGCCCTTGTACTTCACCGTGATCTCCTGGAACAGCTCCTGCGCCTCCTCGGCCATCTTCTTCACGTCCTTGCCGCTCTTGAGCGCGTCCGACGCGACCAACAGGTACCCGTCCTGGCTGAGCTTCGCGTCCAGCGCCGGGAGCGTCTCGGTGACGATGTTGCCGAGCAGCTTGTTGTACTCGTTCATGTACGCGAGCCGGGACTTCACCGCGGCCAGCGCGAAGTCGTAGTGCGCCTGCCACCGCTTCGGCTCGTCCGCACGCATCTCCTTCACTTCCTTTGAAGTCAGGTTGTTCAACTGAAGTTCCAACTCGATGATGCCGACGGCCCAGTCGTCGTTCTCCTTCTTCACCGCGGCCTTGAGCTTGTCGTCGATCGGCCCCTCCAACTGGGAGCGGATGTTGGTGATCCCGGCCCCGCTGGCCCACTTGTCGCGGACCTTGTTCAGCGCCTCGACCACGGCCGCGCGGAACCGGTACTTCTCCTTGTCCTTGAGGATCGCGTCGATGGTCACCCCGTCGTCGGCGTAGTCCTTCATCACGTCGGCCGGGAACGGGAAGTCGCCCAGCCCGATCTCGCTCAGCCCCGGCTTCATCGGGGGCAGGTGGAACTCGCTCTCGACGCTCTTGATCGCGGCCTGCGACGCGCCCTTGGGCGGGGTCGGGAGCGCGAACCGGGTGGCCGCCTGTTCGGCCCCGTCGGGCGCGGTCAGGGTCGCGGGCGCGGCCCCAACTAGCGCGACCGACTGCTTGCCGCCGCTCCCGGCCTTCTCCGCCAGTTCGGACATCTCGACGGTCCGCTTGGCGATGGCCGGCACCCACTCGGCGATGGGCAAGGGGTCGGTCGCGGCGGGCGTGGTCTTGGGCAGGCGGTTGTTCCGCGGCTCG
Source organism: Frigoriglobus sp. (assembly GCA_043741075.1). Taxonomy (GTDB): domain Bacteria; phylum Planctomycetota; class Planctomycetia; order Gemmatales; family Gemmataceae; genus Gemmata. The sequence continues at coordinate 4,645 of JAYUBA010000725.1, read as the reverse complement.
GCTACGAACTTCATGCACTCCAGGAAGGCGCTGCCGCTGTACACCGCGCCGCCGAAGCCCTCCGGCCGCAGGGCGGAGAACTCCATCGCGTTCTCGCCGGGCTTGCACGCGGTCACCGCCTGGATGCCCGGCGGCGGGGTGGTGAGCGCCTTGTACAGCGCCTCGGTCATCGGCTCGGACCCCGGCCGCACCTTCCCCTTCTCCGGGTTGAACCGGCACACGTCCCAGATCACCACCTTCTGCGTCGCCTTGCACTTCGCCAGCTCGTCGTAGAAGTCCTTGAGCGGGATGAGCGACTTCTCCCAGTCCTCGCCGTCCAACTCGGCCTCCATCGGGGCGATGTACGCCTTGCCGCCGCGCTCCAGCGCGTGCCCGCCGAAGTACACCACGATCCGGTCCTGGCCGCGGGTGGTTTTGAAGAACTCGTGGTACGTGCCCTGGACGACCTCCTTCATCGGCAGCCGCGCGTCCGGCCCGGTGAGGGTGTCGGACAGGACGAACACCTGGTTGTTGTCCTTGTTCGTCGGGACGCTCCAGTCGAACGCGAGCCGCAGCGCGGCCGGCTTGGTCTTGTCCGGCGCGCCCGGCTGCGCCTGCGTGAGCGGGTTCAGGTACATGTACTTGGTGACGGAGATGAACAGGAGCCGTCGCGGGAACGCGGTGCTCGCGGTCTTCGGCGCGCCGGCCCCGCCGCCGTCCGGTTTGGGGTCGCCCTCGCCCTTGGTATCGTCCTTCTTGGCGTGCGTGCCGTACCTCGCGTTGAGCACCTTGCCTCCGTAGATGCCGCCCGCGACCAGCCCGGCGGTCATCACCAGGCAGATGCCGATCCAGATGAACTTGCTCTTGTTGCTGCCGCGCCGGTACCGGCCGCCGCGCGTCGAATGCGCGGCGGTCGCGGGACTGCCCGCCGGGTCCATCTTGAACTCGTTGCTCGGCGGCACCGGCATGGGCGCGCTCTTCGCGGTCGCCGCCTTGGCGGGCGGTGCGCCGGGCTTGGTCGGCGGAACGGGTGACGGGGCGGCGACCGGTGCCGCGGCGGCGGGTGCGGGCTGCGCCGGAGCGGGTGCGGGAAAAGGTGCCGGTTGCGGATAGCCGTAGCCGGGCGGTGGTCCGTATCCGGGCGGCGGGGCGTATCCGGGCGGAGGCGCGTAGCCGTGCTGGGCCGGTTGCGGGTAGCCCGGCGGGACCGGGTACGGGTACGCCGCGCCCGGCGGGGGCGCGGGGTAGCCCGGAGGCGGGCCATATCCGGGCGGCGGCGCGTACGGGTAGCCCGGCGGCGGCGCGTACGGGTAGCCGGGCGGCATCGGGTAGCCGCCCGCGGGCGGATAGCCCGGCGGGGCCGGGTACGGGTAGGCCGCGGGGAGCGGGTAGCCGTTGGCGTCGAGGCCGGCCGCAGGGGCGGGGGCCGGTGCGGGAACCGGTGCCGGTGCGGGGAGCGGTTCGGGCAGACCGAAGAAGTCGTCTTCTTCGTGGGATGGCTGGCTGAAGTCGAACGCGTTGGGCTGCGGGGCACCCGCCGGGGCGGGCGCGGCGGGCGAAGCGACGGGCGTGGACGGCGCGGTGTCGTCGGGCGACGGGCCGTCGTTCGGCCGCGCCTTCGTCCGGACCATCGCCCCGCACTTCTTGCACTTCACCGCCTGCCCCAACCACTCCGCGGGGATCCGCAGTGCGGTCTTACACTTGGGGCAGGTGGCCCGCACGGTCGCTTCCATCAGTCGCCTCCGAACTCATCGCTCCCGCCCGCGCGGGCCGGGGTCGCGGCAGAGTGTCCTTATAGACGGTAGTTTACCAGATTCGGTTCCGGGAAGCCGCCCGCAATCCCCTCGCCAACCACAGACCTCAAACGGGGAAGCGCGTCCGCGGGTGCCCGATTCGTCTCCCAGTATCAAACCCGCGGCCGGGCCGAAAGGATCGGCGCTTGCCGGTCGGGGGGCCAACCGGCATTCTGACAGTAGCAACCTCCTTACGGGGCCGCACATGCAGATCGTGCTGATCGAGGGCGACGGGATCGGCCCGGAAGTCACCCAGGCCGCGTGCCGGGTGGTGGCCGCGACCGGGGTGAAGGTGGACTGGGTGAAGGCCGCCGCCGGCATCCCGGCCGCGGAGCAGTTCGGCGAGCCGCTGCCGGAAGAGACGCTGGAGATGATCCGCCGGTACCGCGTCGCGCTCAAGGGGCCGTGTACCACGCCGGTGGGCAAGGGCTACCGGTCCATCAACGTGCGGCTGCGGCAGGGCCTGGGCCTGTTCGCGAGCGTGCGCCCGGTGAACACGCTGCCCGGCATCAAGACGCCCTACGAGAAGGTCGATCTGATCGTGGTGCGGGAGAACACCGAGGGGCTGTACGCGGGGCTGGAGCACGAGGTGGTGCCGGGCGTGGTGGAGAGCGTGCGGCTCATCACGCGGGGTGCGGCCGAGCGGATCGTGAAGTACGCGTTCGAGCTGGCCCGCCACCGGGGCCGGCGGCTGGTCACGTTCTGCCACAAGGCGGACGTGATGCGCCTGTCCGACGGGCTGTTCCTGGAGTGCGCCCGCACGGTGGCCGACGACTACCCGTTCATCCAGTTCGAGGAGAAGCCGGTCGATAACGTGTGCCTGGAACTGGCGATGGACCCGTCCGGGTTCGACGTGCTGGTGATGGAGAACCTGTTCGGGGACGTGATCTCGGACCTCGCGGCCGGGCTGATCGGCGGTCCGGGGCCGGGCGGCGGGCTGGGGCTGGTCCCCGGCGCGAACCTGGGGGCGCGGTACGCGGTGTTCGAGGCGGTCCACGGGAGCGCCCCGGACATCGCGGGGAAGGGGATCGCGAACCCGATCGCGGTGATCCGCAGCGCCGCGATGATGCTTGAGCACGTCGGCCGCGGCGAAGCCGGGCAACGAATCGAGCGGGCCGTCATCAAGACGCTTCAGGCGGGAATCGGCATCACCCGCGACCTCGACGGCGACGGCACCACCGCGACCATCACCGAGCAGATCATCAAGAACCTGGGGGCGTAGGCGGGTCCGGATCGGGGTCGAAGATGGCCACGATGTCCCGCGAGTTGTGGAGCACGCGAACGACGAGTATCCCATCGGCCGTAGGCTGGTAATAAACCGCGTAGTATTGATACCGCTTCGACACCCGTGTCACTCGTAAACTCGGATATCGGGCGGCGGGCGGGTCGAACAGGGCGGCGGATTCCGGGGAGCGGTCGAGCCGTTCAAAGGTTTGGCGCAAGGCCTCGCGAAAGCGGGACGCACCGCCCGCTTGCCCGTCCTCCAAGACGTTCGCGGTCGTGTCGATGTCGTACACTGCGTGCGGCGTGAAATCGACGCTCACGCGGACCCACCTTTCCGCTTGGCGATGTGCTCCTCGTGGACGCGCCGCCGCTCCTCCCAGAATTCCGGGGTCATGCGGATCGGCGGGCCGCTGTTCATCCCCGCGTCGAGCATCGCTTCGAGTTCGGCGCGGGTCTTGGGGCTGAGTCCCGGCGGGCCGGCTGAATCCGCCACTTCGTCCTCGACCCCGCCCCCTTCGGGCACGAGGCTCAAGAAGTAATCCAGAATGGTCGCGAACCCGGCGGCGCGGGCCTTGCGCTCCAGTTCATCCCTCAGCTCGTCCGGTAGCGTGATCGTCATGCGCTGACCCTCCTCGCCATCAGAATACCCGATGCGCCGGGGCGCGGTCAACGCGCGCAAGGACTACTCCCGATCCGCGGATAGCAACGGTATCCGGGGTCAGGCCGCCACACCAGAAAGTGGCGGCCTGGCGGTCTGGCGGCCTGACCCCGACCTCGCGCGTAAACTGATGGTAGCGGAAGGACTTGCTTCCGCTCCTCGCAGCGCACGCGAGGGCGACCGTGGACCTCACCTACGCCGGCTACCTGCACGTCGATGAACTGCTCGCACTTCAGCAGCCGCGCTCCGACCCGCCCGAACACGACGAAACCCTCTTCATCATCGTTCACCAGGCGTACGAACTGTGGTTCAAGCTCCTGCTGCACGAACTCGACAAGGTGAAGGGCGACTTCGTTGCCGGGCGGACGTACCCCGCGATCGGCACGTTCAAGCGACTCCGCACCGTGATGAAGGTCGCGGTGGAGCAGGTGGACATCGTCGAAACGCTCACGCCCATGTCGTTCAACAGTTTCCGCGACCGGCTCGACACGGCGTCCGGGTTCCAGTCGAGCCAGTTCCGCCAGATGGAGTTCTTGCTGGGCTACAAGCGCGCGGACATGCTCCAGCACCAGGCGCCCGGCACGCCGGCCTACGCCCGGCTCGTGCGGCGGCTGAACGAGCCGTCGGTGATGGACGCGTTCTACGCGTTCCTGGCGCACCACGGCGTCGCGATCCCGGAGCGCCTCGCCGCGCGCGACTTCACCCAACCGACCGCGCCCGATGAAGCGGTGGAGGACGGGATTCTGCGGCTCTACAAGAGCCAGCCGGACCTGGAAATCCTCTTCGAGCTGATGACCGACTTCGACGAGGGCTTCCAGGAGTGGCGGTACCGACACATCAAGCTGGTGGAGCGGACCATCGGGAGCAAGCGCGGCACCGGCGGGTCGCTCGGCGTCGAGTTCCTGAAGCGGTCGCTGTTCCACCCGGTGTTCCCCGACCTGTGGGCCATCCGGCATCGGTTGTGACCCAGGCGAACCCGGAGCGTCAGCGA
>JAYUBA010000724.1:0-1646 GCA_043741075.1 Frigoriglobus sp. | reverse complement strand
GGTGCGGGCGCTCCTTGCTCTCGGCCAGGGCGAGCAGCGCGCGCGCGAACTCTTCGGCGTTGGCTTCGGAGAGCGTGGTGTTGGCCGGGAAGCGGACGGTGACGCGGCCCGCTTCCTCCACGATCTGGAGGGGGAATTCGGGCTTCGTTGCGGGCATCGGCAAACCCTCGTGAAGGCGGATACGCGGCGGCGCTGTGGGCGGCGCGTGCCGGTAAGAAAGCAGGAATGAGGTTCAGCAGGTGTATAGACTGTATCCGGTCCGGTGAAGATTGCAATGTGACGCGCGTTCACTTTCACTCCGGGGCGTTGCACCGGCCCCCCGCGAGGGGGTACAACCGCGGCAGCGCCGGAGCGTGGCAAGCGCAGACGAGACGCTGCGGCATTCGAGCTGAAGTGGGCCGGCATGGCCTGCGGTACGAGAACCACCATGAACGAATCCAACCGCCGGAAGGTGACGCGGCGCCGCGTGCTGCAAGCGGGCGCGGGACTGGCCGCGAGCGGTGCCGGCGCGAGCGATGCGGCCGGCGCGGAGCCGACCGCCAAGCGGCCGGGCGCGTACGCCGCACTCGGCATAAAGCCCGTCATCAACGCGGTCGGCACGGTCACCGCGCTGGGCGGGTCCGTCATGCCGCCGGAGGTCGTCGCCGCGTGGGCCGAAGCGTCCCAACACTTCGTCGATCTGGTCGAACTTCAGGACAAGGTCGGGGCGCGGATCGCGAAACTGCTCGGCGTGGAGGCCGCGCTCGTCACCACCGGCGCGGCGGGCGCGCTGTTCCTCGGTGCCGCCGCGGCCGTCACCCGCGGCGACCGCAAACTCGCCGCGCGACTGCCCGACACGACCGGTACGCGGAACGAGATCGTCATTCAGAAGGCGCACCACAGTTGCTACGACAACCAACTCTTCGGCGCGGGTGCGAACCTGATCGAAGTGGAAACGGCGGCGGACGTGGCGAAGGCGGTGACCGGCCGCACCGCGCTGATGTTCTTCATGAACGTCGCGCTCGACGCGGGGAAGATCACGCGCAAGGGGTGGGTCGAACTCGCCCGCAAGCACAAGGTGCCCGCGCTCATCGACGCCGCGGCCGACGTGCCCCCGGTCGAGCGGGTCGCGGGGTACGCGAAACTCGGCTTCGACCTGATCGCGCTCAGCGGGGGCAAGGCGATGCGCGGCCCGAACGACACCGGCTTGCTGCTCGGGCGCAAGGAACTGATCGACGCCGCGAAGATGAACGCGAACCCGAACTGCGGGACCATCGGCCGCGCGCTGAAGGTCGGCAAAGAAGACATGGTCGCGCTCTTGGCCGCGGTGGAGCGGTTCGTCCGCCTCGACCCGGCCGCGGAGCGGCCGGAGTACGAGCGGCGGATCGCGGTCATCGAGAAGGCGGTGAAAGCAGTACCGACGGTGGCGTGCGAGCGGATCGTACCGGAGATCGCGAACCGCGTCCCGCACCTTCAGATCGCGTGGGACGAGGCGAAGGTGAAGATCACCCGCGAGGCGGTGACGCGCGATCTGGCGTCCGGCGACCCGTCGATTCGCATCGGCCGCGTGTCCGGCACCGGCGACAAGGGCATCCTCTTCGCGGTTCACACGCTTCAGGAGGGCGAAGCGGAGGTCGTCGCCGCGCGCGTGGCGGAGGTACTCGAGA
>JAYUBA010000723.1:0-1647 GCA_043741075.1 Frigoriglobus sp. | reverse complement strand
CAACCAGCCCCACGACGCCGTTAGCTGCCTCGGCGCGACCTTCACGACCGGTTCGCCAGTGGTGCGTTCGATGGCCTCAACGAGACTGTTCGCGGGTGACGCCTCGTCGAGCGCTACCCGCCCGCCCCACCGTTTGATGAGGTCCTGTAGACGGTCCGCGACCCATGCGGTACCTGGGCGATGCTCGACGCATTCGACGTACGCGACCCCGTCGCACGTGACACCGTGAACGCCGATCGACGCCCACGCCCGGTTCGGGGTCACGGCGACGCCGAACCCGACCGCCCCGACCGGTTCGGTTTCCCGGTTAATGACGGCCTGCCACGCGTCGCGGGGAATGGCCAACCAGCCGCCCTCCTCGTCCGCGAGGACAGGAACCGACGTCCACTGATTCAGGTAGGCCCGCCGAAACATGAGGATAGCCTCGGGGCCTGTTGCTAAGGCCTTCGCGGCCTCATACCGCAACGCTTCGAGGGTGATCGTGTGGCCGAGCGCCGGCGAACACGCGGCCCACACGGCCTCGTCGAAAGGGTCGCAATTTTCCGGGGCACTCCACTCGAAATACGCGGTCCCGTTTTGTGTCCCGGCGAGCACTCCTTTGCGTCCGGCGAGCACTTCACGCCACAGGTAGACAGACTGGTCGTCACCCGCGGTCGACGCGACGAGGATCTGGGCGTTAGCGCGGGTAATCTGCGACGGGCCTATTGCCTGCTCGACCCGGTCATCTTGATGGGCGAAGGCCTCGTCGATCACGCCGAGGTCGACAGTGTCACCGTGACCGGCTTTCCGGGTCGGTGCGTCGATCACCCACCTGGAACCGTTCGCGAAATGCAGCCCTTCACGACCCGAGCCTCGCGCCACCGTGAACGTGCCGTGAAACGCGGCGGAATGCTCGAGGGCGTAAACATGGTCGGCCTCAAACTTCGCTCGCGCCGCGTTGCGCGTCTGGGCGGTGTAAACGATCACTTGGCGCGGGCCCATCCGGGTACAGCGATGAGTTTTCACGGCGCGCAGCAACGTCGTTTTACCCGACTGCCGCGGAACGGAAATCACTGCTTTGCGGTATGCGAGCAACCCGGAGACCGGGTCTATTTCGCCGATGACGTCGGCGACGTGTTGCTGCCACGGCATGAACCCGGCGCCGAGTTTCGCGGCGATGTCACCTACGCGGCGCCCGAGGGTGTCACGTTCCGGGTTGCGACCGGTCCCGAACCGGGGCGGACAGGTCCGTGCCGAAAGTCCCTGTAAGGTTTCCATTCGATAGCCTCCCCTCTACCTCGATGATGGCGAGGAGCTGGCGGAGTTCGACGACCACGGCCGACGTGGCGTCGCCATCATCGAGCCGCCGGGCCAGCGTGAGCGCCAGCGCGGCGCGGGTGTCGAACGCCGTGTCCGTCGGGCATTCCCGCCGCACCGACTCGACGAGCGCGACGACCGACTCGACGAGGAGCGTCTCGCCGGACCGGACCGGGGCGAGTTTCGTCCCGGCGAGGCCGAGGAGTCGTTGCCTGTCGCGCATCGTGAGTAGCAACGAGGCGAGCACGTCAAGAGACCTGGTCTCCCGGAGCAGGCGGGACAGGTCCGCGATGAGCTGAGTGTACCGTGACGCGTCGTCTGCGAGCACCGCGCCCGGGTCGGGTGGTGCTC
>JAYUBA010000722.1:0-1649 GCA_043741075.1 Frigoriglobus sp. | reverse complement strand
ATCGAAGACTCTGCCCCGGCCACCCAGAGCAGATCGCGGGCGGGCCTCTTCATTTCCGCCGGAACTCGATCCCCGACAGCGTCAGCGCCTTCGCCCGGCCGGCCGTCACGGTGAACGTCGCGAGTTCGTCCGCGAAGAACCCGTCGGTGATGCGGAACGCGTCGCGCTCGTAGTGCTCCAGCGGGTACTCGAAGCTGCTGAAGGTCGCCTTCAGCTTGCCGGCGGCGTGCGCCACGGTCGCGGTCCCGTAGGCCGGGTGCGCATAGGTGCCGGCGTAGTCCGCCAGCGGAAGCGACGGCTTCGCGGTCGGGTCGCGCGCCTTGTCGCGGGCCGCGAGCGCCGCCCTTCGCGCGCCCGCCGCGTCGGCCTCTACCTTCACGAAGTACGCATTCCAGTCCCTCGGCTTCAGGTCGCAGTACAGGTCGATGAGCGTGTTGGTCAGGGCCATCGGCATTCGCGTGTCGTGCAGGTTGGTCAGCACCACGAAGCCCAAATCCTTGTCCGGTACGAGCGTGATTTGAATGCGGAAGCCGTCGATCAGCCCGCCGTGGCCGACCACCTTCAGCCCGCGGTAGTCGTGTACCACCCAGCCCATCGCGTAACTCGCCTGCACCGTCTCCGGGAATAGAGCCTTCGCGGCCCCTTCCAGGCGCATCAGGTTCTGCGGCGTCCGCGTTTCGAGCAGCGGCTTGGAAGAGACGAGCCGCTTGCCGCTCGGCGCGACGCCGTCGGACACCTGGAACTGGAGCCACGCGGCGAGGTCGCGGGCGGTCGCGTTCATGGACCCGGACGGGTTCGGCTCCTTCATCTCGTAAGCCGCCATCCGCTCCACCTTGCCCTCCTTGTTCAGCCGGTGGCCGCGTGCGCGGTCCGCGTCCTTCGGTATCTCCGTCGTGGTGAACGTCACGCCCTTCATCTCCAGAGGCTCGCAGAGGCGGTCGCGAACCAGCTTCTCCCACTTCTCCTTCCCGGCCCTCTCCGCGATCCGCCCGGCGGCCATATACGGGATGCTCGAATACCGGTAGCCGCCGCGGAACGGGTAGTCGAGCGGGAGCAGCGGCACCTGCTTCAGCGTGTGGTCGATGGTCCACGGCGCGCGGTACCAGAGCAGGTCGTGACCCGCGAGGCCGGTGCGGTGGGCGAGCAGGTCGCGGAGCGTGAGCAGCGCGTCCGCGTTCGGGTCGGACAGCTTGAAGGCCGGCAGGTACTTCTTCACCGGGTCGTCCCAGCCGAGTGCGTCGTCGTCCACGAGCATCGCGAGGAGCGCGGCGGTGAACTGCTTGGTGCAGGACGCGAGCGGGAACACCGTGTCCGGCGTGACCGGGTCGATCGCGTCGAAGGAGCGGCGGCCGTAGCCCTTCAGCACGAGGGTTTGGTCGCCGCGCACGACGACGACGGCCGCACCGGGCACGCGGAACGCCTTGAGCGCGGCGGCGGCGCCCGCGTCCACCGCCTCCGGCGCGGGGTCGGCGGCGCGAATCGCTACTTCTGACCTCCCCCCTTGAGGGGGAGGTCGGCGGCGCTTCGCCGCCGGGTGGGGGGGGAAGGTCTCTCCACTCGCGTCGCTCCCCCCCACCCGCCGCTGCGCGGCGACCTCCCCCTCAAGGGGGGAGGTCAAAACCAAAGCCGCGCCATCGGCGACCCAGACG
>JAYUBA010000721.1:0-1651 GCA_043741075.1 Frigoriglobus sp. | reverse complement strand
GGCGGCAGCGGCGGGCGCTCGCGCGGCGCTTCCGCCGGCTGCGGGCGCCCGCCGCGCGGGCCGCGGTCCCCGCGCCCTTGCCCCTCGTTCCCCGGACCGAACGACCGGCCGCCCTGCTCCTGCGGGCGCCGCTCCTGACCCGGCGCGATCATCGAGAGCGAAATCTTCTTCTCCCCCGGCTTCACCTCCATCACCCAGACGGACACGACATCGCCCACCGACACCACGTCGTACGGGCTTTTGATGTACCGGTTCGCCATCTGGCTGATGTGAACCAGTCCGCTCTCCTTCAGCCCGATGTCCACGAACGCGCCGAACGGCACCACGTTCAGCACGGTGCCCTTCAGTTCCATGCCGGGGGTGATGTCTTCGAGCTTCAGCACGCCGGTCTTGAAGATCGGCGGCGGCAGGTCCTCGCGCGGGTCGCGGCCGGGCCGGGCCAGCGCCGCGAAGATGTCGTCCACCGTCCCCTCGCCCGCGCTCAGCTTCGCCGCGAACTCGGGCAGGTTGGCCGCGTTCAGCTTGTCGCGCAGTTCTTCCACCTTCGCCTTATCCCGCAGGTCGGCCGGGGCGAGGCCGAACTCGGTGAGAACCTGCCGGGCGAGCGGGTAGTTCTCCGGGTGAATCCAGGTGTCGTCGAGCGGGTCGGCGCTCTCGCGCAGTTTGAGGAACCCGGCCGCCTGTGTGAACCGCTTCTCGCCGAGACCGGACACCTGGAGCAACTGCTCGCGGTTGGCGAACGGCCCGTTCTTCTCGCGGTGCGTGACGATCTCGCGCGCGACCAGTTGGTTCAGCCCGGAGACGTGGCGGAGCAGCGGCACGCTCGCCGTGTTCAGGTCCACGCCCACCTGGTTGACGCTCGACTCGATGACCCCTTCGAGCGCCTCCTTCAGTTGCTTCGGCTTCACGTCGTGCTGGTACAGGCCGACGCCGATGTGCTGCGGGTCGATCTTCACCAGTTCGGCGAGCGGGTCTTGCAGGCGGCGGCCGATGCTGATGGTGCCGCGGGTGGTCGCGTCGAGGTCCGGGAACTCCTCGCGGGCGACCGGGCTGGCCGAGTAGTCGCTCGCGCCGGCCTCGATGACGATGACGTAGGCGAGGTCTTCCGGTGCCGGTGCCAGCCCTTCGAGGGAGATCGGCGGGGCGGGCGGCGGCGGGGGCGGCGCGGCCTGAACGGGCACCGCCGCCGCGGTCGGCGTGGCGCCGGTCAGCGTCTCCCCGGTGGACGCGTGCGCTTCCGCCTGCGTCGTCTCCGCGGGGACGAGCGACACGCCGGCCGGCAGATCGGTGGAGAGCGTGTGCGCTTCCATTGCAGTGGAATGCGTGCCGCTGTCGAGGGTGACCGCGGTCGGCGTGTGAAGCGGCGGCGCGGGCGCGACCGGCTCCGGCGCGGCGTGAACCGCGGGCGGCGCCTCGGTGGGGAGCGTCGCGGCCGTCGCTTCGACCTCCGGCGTCGGGTTCAGTCGCCGGTGCGCGAGGTCGCCGATCAGGTCGGCGACGAGTTGCTCGGCCTCGCGGCACCCGGTCCCGTTCCCGATCGCGACCACCGAAATCTGATACCTGCGGACGAGCTGTTCCATCTTCCGCTTCGCGTCGCTCGCGTTCTTCTTCTGGCCGTGCGGGAACACCACCGCGTCTTCGAGCAGCTTGC
>JAYUBA010000720.1:0-1651 GCA_043741075.1 Frigoriglobus sp. | reverse complement strand
TGCCCTGGGAGGTTCACCCCGTCGCTCACGCTCCGGGTTCGCCTTACACCTGGAACACGCCGGTCTTGAACGGCTTCCCCTCATCGTAACGGGTCGCGACCATCAGCGCCGTCAGCAGCGCGGGGCGCGTGCCTTCGGGCCGCACGATCGCGTCCACCCACAGCCGGGCCGCGGCGTAGCGGATGTCGGTCTGCTCCTCGTAACTCGCCTTCACCTTGTCGCGGAGCAAGGCGAGTTCGTCCGCGTCCGGCTCCTTCCCGGCGCGCTTCAGCGCCTGCACCTGGATGTCGAGGAGCACACTCGCGGCCTGGTTCCCGCCCATCACCGCGTACTGCGCGGTCGGCCACGCGAGGACGAACCGCGGGTCGAACGCCTTGCCGCACAGCGCGTAGTTGCCGGCCCCGTACGAGCCGCCGGTGATGAGCGTCAGCTTCGGCACCACGCTGTTGGAGATCGCGTTCACCAGCTTCGCACCCGCCTTGATGATACCGCTCTGCTCGGACTCCCGCCCGACCATGAACCCGTTCACGTTCTGCACGAACAGGATCGGGACGCGGAGTTGGTTGCAGTCCATTACGAACCGCGCGGCCTTCTCGGCGGAATCGACGTAGATCACGCCGCCGAACTGCGTCGGCCCGTCCGCCGCTTTCACGCGCTTCTTCTGATTCGCGACGACGCCCACCGGCCTCCCGCCGAGGCGGCCGAAGCCGCACACGAGCGTCTGCCCGTAGTCCGCCTTGTACTCGTCGAACGGCGCGTCATCGAGGATCAGTTTGAGCAGGTCGCGCACGTCGTATTCAGGTTGGGTGAATTGGTTCCAATCCCCACCTGTTACAACAGGTGGGCTTGACTGTTGCGATTGGTCTGCTGGAAGTACGCCGATGAGGCGTCGAAGGCGCTCAAGACAAGACTCGTCGTTCGGCTCGCGGTAGTCGATGGTGCCGCTGAGCGCGGCGTGCATCTTCGCCCCGCCGAGCGTCTCCGAATCGACCACCTGCCCGATGGCCGCTTTCACCAGCGCCGGGCCGGCGAGGTAGAGGCCGCTGCCCTCGGTCATCAGGAGCGTGTCGCAGAGGACCGGTAGGTAGCCGCCGCCGGCGACGCAGTTGCCCATGATGGCGGCGAACTGCGGGATGCCCGCGGCCGAGATGACCGCGTTGTTGCGGAAGATGCGGCCGAAGTCGTCCTCGTCCGGGAACACTTCGTCCTGGAGCGGGAGGAACACCCCGGCGGAATCGACGAGGTACACGAGGGGCAGGCGGTTTTCGGTCGCGATGCGCTGGGCGCGGAGTACCTTTTTACACGTCATCGGAAAGAACGCGCCGGCCTTCACCGTCGCGTCATTCGCGATCACCATCACGCGCCGGCCGGACACCACACCGACCCCGGTGACCACGCCCGCGGAGGGCGCGCCGCCCCACTCCGCGTACATCTTCCAGCCCGCCCACAGGCCCAACTCGAACCAGTCGGTTTCGGGGTCGAGCAGTTTGGCGACGCGCTCGCGGGCGGTGAGCCGGCCCTTCTCGTGCTGGCGCTCGATGGCCTTCGCCCCGCCGCCGAGGCGGATGGTGGCTTCTTCCGCGGAGAGGTCGATGGACATAGCTCCTCCTGGGGGCGAAGACGAAAGCGCCGCGGATAACGCGGAAGGACG
>JAYUBA010000719.1:0-5660 GCA_043741075.1 Frigoriglobus sp. | reverse complement strand
GCGAGCAGTTCGAGGGACGTGTCCTTCAAGCCGCGGGCGAACAGGATTTTGACCATCTCCTCGCGCGTCTGGATGAAGCGGACTTCCTTCTTCTGCGTCACCTTGAACAGCGGCGGGCGGGCGACGAAGATGTGCCCCGCTTCGATCAGCTTCCGCATCTGGCGGAAGAAGAAGGTGAGCAGCAGCGTGCGGATGTGCTGGCCGTCCACGTCGGCGTCGGTGAGGATGATGATCTTCCCGTAGCGAACCTTGCTCACGTCCTCGACGTTGTGAATGTCCACGCCGACGGCCGCGATGAGCGCGGAGATTTCGTTGTTCTCCAGCAACTTTTCGTCTCTCGCCTTCTCGACGTTCAGCACCTTGCCCTTGAGCGGCAGAATGGCCTGGTACTGCCGGTTCCGGCCACTCTCGGCGCTGCCGCCGGCGGAATCGCCTTCGACCAGGAACAGCTCGCTGTGCTCGCGCTCGCGGCTGGTGCAGTCGTACAGCTTGCCGGGCAGGCCGCCGCCGCTGAGCAGGTTCTTGCGGTTCATGAGCGTCTCACGCGCCTTCTTGGCCGCGAGCCGCAACTCGGCCGTCAGCGACACCTTCTTGCAGATCTTCTCCGCCTCCTTCGGGTGCTTCTCCAGGTACTCCGAGAGCGCCTCGTACATCACGCTCGACACCAGCCCTTCGACGTCCGGTGTGGTCAGCTTCACCTTCGTCTGCGACTCGAAGCTCGGGTCCGGGTGGCTGATGCTGATGACCGCGGTCAGCCCTTCGCGAAAGTCGTCGCCGCGAATCTCCAGGTCCTTGAAGAGGTTGGCCTTCTTGCCGTAGGCGTTGATGGCCTTCGTCAGACCGGAGCGGAAGCCGCTGAGGTGCGTGCCGCCGTCCTTGTTGTAGGCGTTGTTGGTGAAACACATCTCCAACTTGCGGTCGTCCGCGATGTACTGCATGCACACCTCGACGGTGACGCCGTCCACCTGCTTGTTGATGTAGATCGCCGGGTGGGCGGGCGTCTCGGCGGTGTTCAGGAACGCGACGTACTCGACGATGCCGAGGTCGGACGCGAAGGTGTCGGCGCGGCCGTCGCGCTCGTCCTTGATGGTGAGCGTGAGGCCGCGGTTGAGGTACGCGATCTGCTGGAACCGGGTCGCGAGCTTCTCGTAGTCGAAGCCGAGCGCCCCGAAGATCTCGTGGTCCGGCTTGAACTTGATGGCGGTGCCGGTCTGCCCGGCGGGCGCCGGGCCGAGGTCCTGCAGCTTGCTGCTCGCGTACCCGCGCTCGAACTCCATCTTGTACACGCGGCCGTCGCGCCGCACTTCGGCCTCGCACCACTCGGAGAGCGCGTTCATGGCCTTCGCGCCCATGCCGTGCAGCCCGGCCGAGACGCGGTACGCGGCGTTGTCGAACTTGCCGCTCGTGCCGGCGATGGTCAGCGCCTCTTCGAGCGTGGACTTGCCGGTGTCGGCCTTCGTGCCCACGGGAATGCCGCGGCCGTCGTCGCCGACGGAGATGGAGCCGTCCACGTCGATGACCACCGTAATCATCTTGCAGTACCCGGCGAGCGCCTCATCGACGGAGTTGTAGACGATCTCGTAGACGAGGTGGTGCAGCCCTTCGGGGCCGGTGTTGCCGACGTACATGCCGGGGTTCTGTCGGATGTGGGCGGCATCCTTCAGGGTCTTCATGTGGTCTTCGGTGTACTGCCCGACTTCCGGCGTCGTCGCGGTGCTCATCGTGGTGGTGTCCTTCCGTTACAGGTATTCGACGTGGTTCAATAGTTCGTCCGCGGTCATCGCGCCGTGGACGATCAACAACTCCGCTGCCAAGCGGGTTGGGTTCTGGCTGTACCTGTCGGGCCGGCAAAATACGATCCCGGCAAACGTCTCGTTGGCCGCGAGGAACTCATCCGCGAGGGTCAGGTAATCGGCGTCGAAGGTGACGATCACCCGTCCGTCGGCCGTCGCGAACCGGAGTTGCTCCTCGTCCGTCCGACCGCACGTGCCCGCCTCGTGCGCGGTCAACACGTCCACGCCGCGCCGGCGCAAAGCCGCAACGGCGATGTTCGGCATGTGCTGATCGAAGTAGAAGCGGATCACGTCAGCCACCGACCTTGCCTCGCAGCTTCGACGGGAACTTGGCCCGGTACTGTTCTGCGACTGCCGCCTCGTACGCGAACTCGGCGGCGATTTCGGCCGAGTGGTCAAAGTAGTACGCGAGCGCCGCGTGTACGTCCGCCAGCGTGATCCCCGGGTATTGGTCCGCGATCTGGTCGGGCGAGAACCCCCACCGCTCGTTCATCACGACGATGTCCATGACGCGGATGCGGTGGCCGGCGATGCACGCCTTACCGCCACAAATGCCGGGCGTCTTCGCGATGTGCTCTTTGCTCACGGTCGTCATGGTGTGACCTCGGTGTCAGTAACTACCACGCGGCGGCGCGGAACTTCAGGTCGGTGAGCGTGACGCCGGGCATCGCGGTGCGGAGCTTGGTCAGCAGCCCGCGCTTGTGGAACTGCGTCAGCTCCGACATCAGCACCGCGTTCCGCACCGCCACCTCCAGCACCCCGCGCCGCATCGCCAGCACCCGCGTGTCCTTCAGCAGCTCCTCGCCGGCCACGGCGGCCCACGCCGACTCCAGCCGCAGCCGGTCGTTCTTCCGCCCCCACCCGCGGGACGTGAACAGCCGGCCGAGGATGTCGGCGAGGTTCTCCGGGCCTCGATTCGCTTCGCCCATCGAGAAATCCCAAGTCCCAAGTAACAAAGCCCAAACGAGACCGAAAACCCAAGTCCCCCTGTTTGGGCTTTGTCACTTGGGACTTGGGATTTCGGGCGTCACCCCGTCAAAGGCATGACGAGGTACGAGTACTGCTCGCCGCACTTGAACAGCGCCGCGCGGGCACCGGTAGACATCTCCAGCACCACCGTCGGCTCGCCCTCGAGCGCCCGCAGGAACTCGATCAGGTACTGCGGGTCGAACGCGATCTCCGTCGTCGGACCGTCGTACTCCGGCAGGTCCAGCGACACCTCGCTCGACCCGGTCTTCGCGCCGCGCGACTTCATCGTCACCTTGCCCGCCTCGAACGTCATGTCCACCCGCATGCTCTCCTCGTCCGTCATGATCGCGGACTGCCGGACGCGGGCCAGGAACCCGTCCACGGGCAGCGGCACCTTCTGCGTCGCCTCCTTGCGCGTCTTGGCGATGATCTCGCGGTACGGCGGGAACTTGCCCTGTACCAGCGACGTGTAGATCATCGCGCGTTCCGTCTGGAACAGCGCGTCGTTCGTCCGCAGGCCGATCCGCACGAGTTCGTTGTCGTCGGTCAGGTTCCGTTCGAGAAGGTTGACGGCCTTCAGCGGGACGAGGTGGACCGCCTTCACGGTGTCGGGCGGGCCGTACACGTTCGCCGGCCCCTCGCACACCGCGAGCCGCTTCGTGTCGGTGGCGACCAGTCGCGTCGTTTTGCCTTCCGCTTCCCACAGCACGCCGGTGAGGGCGAACTTGGCGGTGGTGTCCTTCTTGTCCGCGGAGAACGCCGTCCGCTTAATCATGGTGCGGAGTTGCCCGGCCGTGACCTCGTGGTACCGGCCGCCGTCGTCGAACGACGGGATGTCCGGGAACTCGTCCACGTCCAGGCTGAGCATCTCGTACCGGCCGCCGGCCTTCGCGACGATGGCCTCCTTCCCCGCGTCCAGGCTGATGTCGGGGTCGCCGCTCTCGCGCAAGATTTGGATGAGCTGATCCTTCGGCAGGATGCACGACCCGGCGCGGGCGACGGTCACGCCCCGCAGCTCGTACCGGATGCCCACGCCCTGCGTCGGGTCGTACGCGACGAGTAGCAGCGCATCGTCGTGTGCGGTGGCCTTGATGTTCTTGAGTGCGGGGATGGTGGTGTGTGTCGGTACGGCCTGGGCGACCGCCTGACACGCCATCTGCAAACTGTCCCGTTGGCACGTCACCTTCATGGCGATTCCTCCTCCGCCTTCCTTGGGGTCTTTGCGAGGTCTAAAGAGATACCTTTAGTCCTTAGTTTAAACATCCAGTAGCAGTAGTAAGGTGAACGCCGTTTCTGGCGCGCACGTCCCGCGACGACCACGAATCCCCGGCCCGGCAAGCGTTTCGCTCGAACGACCGCCTGTGGACAACCTGGCGCGCGGGTGGCGCGCCTGTGTGATCCTGTGACGCGCCGATCCTGGGCGGTGATCGGCGTTCGGAACCGCGACCAATGCGCGCCGGTTGGACAAGCTCGCGCGCCACTCGCGCGCCACGTTGTCCACAGGGTTGTCTCTTCCCCTCTCCCCTTGCGGGAGAGGGTGGCGGCGCTTCGCCGACGGGTGAGGGGTGTTGGGTAATACGGACCACGCGAAGCTCACCTCACATGCGAAGTTACCCCTCACCCGGTCTTCAGACTCGCCACCCTCTCCCGTAAGGGGAGAGGGCAAGAAACCAGTCGTCACCCCAACACCGCGCGCAGATCGCTCACCCGCTTTGCCAGCCCTACATCGTTCGCCATGTCGCCTTCCACCTTGCGGCACGAGTGCAACACGGTGGTGTGGTCGCGCCCGCCGAAGGCGACACCGATGCGCGGTAGCGACAGGCCGGTCAGTTCGCGCACGAGGTACATCGCGACCTGGCGCGGCTTCAGCGCGGCGCGGAGGCGGCTCGTGCCGAGCATGGTCTTCTCGGTCACGCCGAACGCGGCGGCCACACGCTTCAGGATCGTCGAAACGTCAGGCGCGGCCGATGTCGGTTGACCGGTTCCCGCGAGCGTTTGTTCCACGTCGGCCCGCCCAAGCGGACCGGGGAACGCCTTCGCCACCTGGGCGAGGTTCTGAAGCAGGCCGAGCGTGGACCGGACCCCGCCGCCGGTGGCCTGCTCCGCGAGCCAGTCGAGCGCGCCGGACGTGAGGCGCACGCCCTTCGCGGTCGCGGCGTCGGCCAGGATCGCCCGCCGGCTCTTCGCGGAAAGCGGTTCCAGTTGCACCACCAGCCCGGCCGCGAGCCGCGAGGTCAGCCGCCGCGGGAGGTGTGTCAGACCCGCCGGGCCGGCGCTCGCGGTCAGCACCGTGGCACGGCGGCGGGCGGCGCGGCGGTCGATCAGGTCGCTCGCGGCGTCGGCCGTGCGGCCGGTCAGGTGTTGAACGTCTTCCAGCGCGAGCAGATCGCAGTCGAGCAGTTCGGCGTCGCCAAGTCCCTCGTCCGGCGAGCGTGCGAGGTCGCCGGCGGAAACCGCCCGCAGGGTGATCCCGTCCGGCGCGGCGGAGAGGCGTTCGACCAGCGCCGCGACCAGTCGCGACTTCCCCGTGCCGGGCGCGCCGTGCAGCACGAGCGGGTTCGCCGCGGGCCGCTTCTTCGCGAGAACGGCGCGACACACCGACCGCACCGCCCGCGCCCCGACGCGGTTCTCCGGCAGCACGAGAAAGCCGTGCCAGCGCGGCGACGAAGAGGCGTCGTCCGTGGTTGCGTCTGGTGTCCGCGAAACGGTGTTCATTCAACTAGTATTTTAGCGATTTCGGAGCGTCAGGTAAAGGTCAATGATCGGCGGCTAACTGCTGAATTCGCAATCAGTTGCGAGTGGCGGAATGGGCAATCTGAAGGGGCCGGCGGGGGGCGTTGGTTGCTTTGTTTTGACCTCCCCCCTTGAGGGGGAGGTCGGCGGCGCTTCGCCGCCGGG
>JAYUBA010000718.1:0-1652 GCA_043741075.1 Frigoriglobus sp. | reverse complement strand
GAAGCACCACAGCCACCACGTCCGGCCCTCGACCCGCCACCCGGTCTCGTCGGCGTGCAACACGCCCGCGTCGAGGCAGTGGCGGTGGATCTGCTCGTACCACGGCTCGAACACGTCGGACAGCCGGTGCCACATCTGCGTCAGCCCGCCGTCGGTGATCTTCAGCTTCAGGTGCTGGTTGAAGACATCGACGATCTGGCCGGTGGTAACGCCCAGGCCGTAGTGCAGCCACGCCGAGAGTGCGACGGTGCGGTTGCCCAGGGTGCAGTTGGGTAGCGCGTCGGGAATCTGGGGTTCGACCTGCTTCCGGCAGCACGGGCACCAGTCGCGGTGGATCGTATGCTCGGTGACGACGGGCTTCAGGTCGGTGGGGATGTCCTCGACGATGCGGGTGCGGGTGCGCCGGGTGCGGGTGAGATTGCCGCCGCACGTGGGGCAGGCGGGGAGTTGGTGCGTTTCTCGGCGGTCGATCTGTTCGGGCTGGGGTCGTGCGACACCCGCGTGTCCGGGTTGGGCACCGCGCTTCTTGCGGCGCGGTGGCGCGGACGGCTTGGCGTAAGGCGGAATGGAACCGGACGGCTGGTGGGCACCGCTGGCCGGTGTGGGTGGGCCGAGGGTGCTGCTGAGTTGGAGGAGGAAGAAGATGGCGGCGGCCCGGTCACGCGGGAGGACCGCTTCGGCCTGGTCCGGGGTCAGGGTGCCGGAGCGGAACGCGGCGACGAAGGCGGTATCGAGAATCGGGGCCACAGGCGTCATGCCCGCGATTCTCAACAACCGACCGGAAAGCGGAAGGCCAGTTCAGAAGGCTGAAGGGTTACCCCTCTGGCAGACAGAGCGCAAGTGTGAGTCACGTTGTCCACAGTCACGGCGTCGAAGGCGGTGAAATCGGACGGGGTATCGGCATCCGCGGCGGGGCGGTGTCCCACATCAGTTTCACGTCGTCGGCCGTCAGCCCGAACGCGGCGTTCACCACGTCGGAAACCTGACGTTCGAGGCGCTCGGCTTCGCGGGCGAGCGTGTGCAGCGGGAGAACCGACTGCGTGTTCGTCCTTCAGCCGCTTCAGGTCCGCGACGCTATGCCGCTTCCTCCCTGCCTTCTTCACCTCCGCGGCGAACGCATCCGCGCCCGGCGCGGCCAGCGCCTGAAGTTTCTGCGTGGGCTTCTCGACCGCGAACTCGCTCCGCAACCAGTCCCGCACCGCGGCCCGCCCGGCTTGCTGCTCGCCGGCCGGTTCGATCAGCCGCCCGACCGCGGCCTCGACGATGGTACGCTGCTCGTCGTTGGGTTTGGGGATGGGAAGCTGCTCGATGTCCTGTGTGAACAGCCGGTACCGGAATTCCCCGGCGCGCTCGCCGAACGGGATGGAGATACCGGGCAGAGCGAACCCTATGCCTTCGCTGTTGAGAACGCCAGCCAAGAATCGGTCTTCGGAGGGAATGAAGTCGGTCGTGTCATTCGAGAATGTTCCGGCAGTGTCGGGAACGAACCGCGGGAACTTGGCGATGTCCGGGTAGATGAGCTTCGGTTTCTCGAACGGCCCGTAGCAATCGCACGCACGCCACTCCCACCAGAATTGCCCCTCGTCCCCTCGCTTCGTCGCCGCGCCCTCGAACGGCGACGGGTGCGCTCCGACCGCGGGGTCTGTCCGCTC
>JAYUBA010000717.1:0-1652 GCA_043741075.1 Frigoriglobus sp. | reverse complement strand
CGAACCCGGAGCGTCAGCGACGGGGTGACCGGAGCAACCCGCACCGCTACCCTTTAACCCGATTCCGTATCACCCGGTGACCGGCGCGAACTACATTTCATTTCTTTGTCCTCCCCCTCCACCGTTCTTGATGGGTTGGTTGAGCGGGTCGCTCGATCGCGCCGGCGGACCGCAAAGCCCGTCGGTTCGGAGTTGATGTGGTCGCGCGCGGGGGGCAACGAGTTGCAGTTGAAAAGGGCAACCGCCACGGCACTCGGAACCCCGTTACCCGATGCCGGTTCGGAATTCTGAATCTCTCGAATCACCCCTCCCTCTCATTGCGTGCGGGACGGGGCGATCAGGCACCGCCCTGTCTGGCACTGTTGACGAGATTCGCCCCACTCTACTACGAGGTCTTTTACGATGGCAGATACGCGCTCGGCCCGGTCCGCTCGACTGGGCGTTGAGGAGTTCGAGCAGCGGCTCACGCCGGCCGGGTTCATTCTGTCCGGCCCGCTGGCCGGTCAGGCGTCGGTGGTGCGCGTGCTGGACGCCACGACCGGGGCGGTGAAGGTGCAGTTCGACGCCTTTCCGGGCTACACCGGCGGGCTGAACGTCGCGGCGAGCGCCGACCGCAACGGCGACGGCCTGCCCGATCGCATCGTGATCGGGACGCAGTCCGGGCCGGGGATCGCCGCCGTGTACGACGGGGCGTCCGGCCGGCTGCTGCAGGGCTTCCTCCCGTACGGCGACAACTACCGCGGGCCGGTGAGCGTGGCGTTCGCCGACGTGAACCGGGACGGCGTGGACGACGCCGTCACCGGGACCGCGGTCGCCACGTCGCTCGTGAAGGTGTTCGACGGGCGCACCCAGGCCGAGGTCCGCAGCATCCTGGCGTTCGGCGGGTTCTCCGGCGGGGTGAACGTCGGAAGCGGGGACATCAACCGCGACGGGTTCGATGACGTGATCGTCGGGTCCGCGTCCGTCGCGGCGGGCGTGGCGGTGTACGACGGCCGCACTTCGGAGCAGATCCGCTTCCTGGCGTTCGGCCTGATGCCGGGCGGCGTGCGGGTGGCCGGGGGCGACCTCGACCACGACGGCGGGGACGACATCGTCGTCGCCACCGGGCCGGGTACGACCCCGCTCGTGGGGGTGTTCCGCGGCTCCGACATGTCGTTCCTCGGCGGCGGGCAGGTGTTCGAGTCCGCGTACATCGGCGGCGTGGAACTGGAGGTCCACGACATCAGCGGCGACGGGCGGGACGACCTCGTGGTCGGGCGGCACAGCGGCGGGGCGCGGTTCCGCGCGTTCGACGACGGCCCGGCCCACGACATCAACGACGACCGCCAGAGTCTCGCACTGGAACCGGGCGACGACAGCGGCGGGCGCAACCGCGGGAACGGCCGCTGAACGGCTTGATACCGACCCCGGATACGCCCGCCCGTCCGCGAGCGTGCCCGACCGCAACTGCCGTCATGGGCAAACCCTGAGAGGTACGATCCGCTACTCGCAGTGTACTTCGTCCGGGAATGCGCCGCGTTGATGTGGTCGAAGAGATTGGCCACAAAAAAGCACAAAGGGCACAAAAGAAGACCAAGAGAAGAAGAGAGTTCAATTAAAACTCTTATATCTGTCCTGGTCTTATTTTGTGCCCTTTGTGCTTTTTTGTGGCC
>JAYUBA010000716.1:0-1652 GCA_043741075.1 Frigoriglobus sp. | reverse complement strand
GGCGGCACCGGTGCCCGCGAAGGCGAACACCAGCGGCATCGAGTACAACCGCGACATCCGGCCGATCTTGGCGGAGAACTGCTTCGCGTGCCACGGGGCCGACAGCGCCGCCCGCAAGGGCGGGCTGCGCATCGACCGCCGCGAGGACGCCCTCGAGGCGAAGGCCATCGTGCCCGGCAAGCCGACCGAGAGCGAGATGATCCGGCGCGTCCTCGCGGACGCTGCCGACAAGGACCTGATGCCCCCGGCCAAGTCGAACAAGAAGCTCAAGCCGGGGCAGATCGCGCTGCTCAAGAAGTGGGTCGAGGCCGGCGCGGAGTACCAGCCGCACTGGTCGTTCATCGCGCCGACGCGCGCGGCCCTTCCCGCGGTGAAGGACAAGACCTGGGTGCGCAACCCGATCGACAACTTCGTACTGGCGAGGCTCGACGCCGCCGGGCTGAAGCCGGCCCCGGAGGCCGACCGCCGCACCATCGCCCGGCGGCTCGCGTTCGACCTCACCGGCCTGCCGCCGGAGCCGGCCGATGTGGAGGCGTTCGCGAACGACAAGTCCGAGATGTGGTACGAGAAGTACGTCGAGAAGTTGCTCGCGGCGCCGCAGTGGGGCGAGCACCGCGGCCGGTACTGGCTCGACTACGCCCGCTACGGCGACACCCACGGCATCCACATCGACAACTTCCGCGAAATCTGGGCGTACCGCGACTGGGTCATCAACGCGTTCAACACGAACCAGCCGTTCGACCAGTTCACCACCGACCAGCTCGCGGGCGACCTGCTGCCGAACCCGACCCTGGATCAGCGCATCGCGACCGGCTTCAACCGGTGCAACATCACCACCAGCGAGGGCGGGGCGATCAACGAGGAGTACCTCGTGCTGTACGCCCGCGACCGCACCGAAACGACATCGCTGGTGTGGATGGGGCTGACCACCGGGTGCGCCGTGTGCCACGACCACAAGTACGACCCGGTGTCGCAGAAGGACTTCTACGCGCTGTCCGCGTTCTTCAACAACACGACGCAGGCCGCGATGGACGGGAACGTCAAGAACACGCCGCCGATCATCTCGGTGCCGCGCCCGGAAGACCGCCCGCGGTACGACGCCGTCGTGAAGGATGTGGCCGCGGCCAAGGCCAAGGTGGACGCGCGAAAGGAAGCCGCTCGCGCCGACTTCGCCGCGTGGCTGAAGACCGCGAAACCGGAAGACTTCGCCTCGAAGGCGCCGACGCAGGGGCTGGTGTTCCATGCTCCGCTCAAGGAGGGCGCGGGCGACGCGATCGCGTTCAACGTCAACGGCCACGGCCGCAAGTTGAAGTTCGACGGCGGGTACGACTGGTCCGCCGCTCGCGCCGACAAGACGAAGGGCGCGTTCACCATTCAACTTGGGAAAGCGCTCGAATTGAAGGACGTGGGCGACTTCGACCGCGCGCAGCCGTTCGCGGTGTCCGCGTGGGTGTTGCTCGGTAAGCCGAACAACGGCGGCGCGATCGTCGGGCGGATGGACGAGGCGAACGGCTTTCGCGGGTGGGACGTGTGGCTTCAGGGCGACCGGGTCGGGATGCACGTTATCAACTTGTACCCGCTGGACGCGGTGAAGGTCGTCGCGAAGACGCCGCTTCAGCCGAACAAGTGGACGCACATCACGGCCGCTTACG
>JAYUBA010000715.1:0-1653 GCA_043741075.1 Frigoriglobus sp. | reverse complement strand
AATCTGCTCGAACGCGTCGGCCGGTTACGGGAGCGGGATGTCCTTGAACTCGAACGTCACCTCGTGGGTGACCGTCAGCCACTCGTTCAGCACGAGCTTGGCCGGCGCGCCGAGCTTGTTCGGTCCGGGCCGCCCGGTGCGGCGGTCGTCCGGCCCGAACTGCAGCACCAGTTGCACCGACTCGTTGTTGTTGTTTTGCGTCGTCGGCCCGTAGCAGAAGTACTTGTTCCCCTTGTCGTCGAACAGATCCAGCCGCTGCCACAGGCCCTGGCTCCACACATAGTGGTCGTTGCGGTCCGGGTCGGTCGGCCCGCGGCGCTTCGCGGTCAGGCTCACCAGGTACACGCCCTTCTGGTTCGCGTCCTCGTCCACCGCGTCCAGTTCGATCTCCGACGTGCGACCGACGAACGACTTCTTCTTCGCCTTGAGCGGGTCGGCGACCACCACTTCGGGCACCGTGCCGGCCAGCAGCACCACCCCGACGCGGCCCTTGAGCGCCTTCAGCGTGGTGGCGGCGCGGTCCCCGCGGGTCAGGTTCACGCTCATGTACGTGTTGTGGCCGCGGGAGCCGCCGTTCATGTAATTGGACACGCGCGAGTTGTTCCGCTCCTGCGGCGGGAGCAGCGACCCGCCCAGGTCGTCCTTCGCCTCCAGCAACTCCGGCTGCGTGACGCCCAGCATCGGGTTCTTCGGCTCCGACTGAACCTGAAAACTCAGGTTCATGTACTCGGTGGCGCGCGGGTTGGTGCCCCGCTTGCTGAGGCCGGACAGTTGCACGCTGCGGCTCGTGTTGATGCTGGTGGCGAGGAACCGGAACGGCCCGGCGTAGGCGACGTAGGGGTTGGTGGCGTCCTGGTTGTACACGCGAATGGAGGAGTCGTCGTACTCCGCGGACACGGTGTACCCGGCGGCGTTGGCGACCGCGTCCACGGCCTGCCAGAACGGGGTGTTGGTGAAGTCGAACGAGTGCTTGGTGTCCGGCCCGCCCCCGCCGAACTCGATCTTGTAGCCGGTCTGCTTGGCGATCTCGTCGAACAGTTGCTTCGGGGTCTGGTCCTTCGCGGCGAGCGTGACCCGCTTCGGCTCGACCAGCCGGTCGCGGTCCATCTTGCGCACGAGGACGGCCAGCCGCCGCTGCACCTCCGGGCTGTCGGTGGCGAGCATGGCCGTGCGCATGTGCGGCAGCGCCTTCTCGCCCCTGGCGGCGAGGTCGCGCCCGGCCTTCTCGCGGGCGCGCCAGTCGTCCGAACCGAGGTTCTCGATCATCTGCTTGAGGGCCGCGTCCGGCGGGCCGTCGGCGACCCGCGGCGCGGCGGCGGGCGGTGCCGCCGCGGGGAGTTCTTTCTCCTTCCCGCCGACCGCGAACGTCGCGACGATCAGCACTCCGAACACAGCCGTCAACGCCGTGGCGCGCATGGGATGCCTCTGGGGCCGATCAAAGGGGTCGCTCGGATACGGACGCGAACACGGGTTCTAGCCTAGCAGAGGGTCGGAGCGCCCTCAAGGGTGCGGTACCGGGGCCGTTACGCGAATTTGTAAAGAAGCGCTCAAGTCGGACGCGCCCGGACGGATCGGCCGGTTAAAGTGAAGATGAGGCGTGGGGGAGATGGGTCGCTCGGAACCAGTCGCTCGGAACCAGTCGCTCGGAACCAG
>JAYUBA010000714.1:0-4259 GCA_043741075.1 Frigoriglobus sp. | reverse complement strand
CGGTCTTGAGGTCCTTGAGGTCCGAGTGGTACGTGCCGTCCGACTGCTTCTCGCTCTTGACCACCTTGAACTGGCGCTCGCCCTTGCCGTCGATGTTGAGCGAGACGACCGCGCCTACCTTCGGCGGCCCGTCGCTGTCGGCGCCGGCGGCCATCCCGACGGTCACGGTCGCACCGGCCAGTGCCGCCCACACCCACCGCTTGCTGAACCAACGAGTCATGACGATCGGCCTCCGTGCGGGGTGCTCAAAACGCCGTCCGTGGCGTGCCGGAGCATCCGTGCGTGAGTATGGGATCGGCTCGTCCGGATTCGCCGGTTCACCCGCGTTCGCGGCGTGTGGCGAAAGTAGGGCGAAAGATGGGTAAGTTCTGCGCTCTGGGCGACTTTCGGGGTGTCCCTGTAGGTTTTGGCGAGCGGCACCTGTTAAGGGTGCCGGTAGTTTCAGACACCGCTCGGTTTCAGATCCGGCACCCTCACGGGTGCCGCTCGCCTAAAAACACCGGCAATGCCAAAAGCCGCAGGAGCACCTCGTACTTTCAGATGCGGTTGACCGTTCGGCTCGCGCACGCTATCCGGGTCGCATTCCGCAACCATACGCCGCCCGCAGCGGGCCGGGGGACCGATCGTGTACCGGGCACTGACGATTGCCGTCGCCGCCGCGTCGCTGGTGCCGGCCGGGTGCGCGTCCATGTGGGACGCGGTCACCAGCCGGCGGTTCCGCGACGCCCCGTTCAAGACGGTCGGCGCCGTGATCTCGCCGGAGGACCCGCTCGTGGTGCTGCGCGCCGACCCGCCGCGCTCCGGCGACGAGCGCGCGAAGGCCATGCACCGGCTGAAGGAACCGGTCCGCAACACGGGCACGCAGCAGGACCAGGACCAGATGCTGGACCTCCTGGAGCGCGCCGCGACGGCCGACCCCAGCCCGGTGCTGCGGTACGCGGCGGTCGAGGCGCTCGGCCGGTTCGAGGACGAGCGCGCGCCGCGGATTCTGATGATCGCGTACCAGAGGGCGGACGGCCAACCGGAGTCCGCGCTTCCGCCGGTGAAGCCGTCCGGCTCCGGGATCGTTCCCGTCGGCGGGCTGAGCGCCGGCCGCGCCCCGACCAAAACCGGCGCCGACGCGCTCTCGCTCACCGGGCCGACCGGGTACGCCCCGGACACGGTCGCGGCGCTGCGGTGCCGGTGCCTGGAGTCGCTCGGCGGCACGCACAAGCTCGAAGCGGCGCGGTTCCTCTCGGCGGTGGCCGGCGCGTCCGGGCCGGACGTGGCCCCCGCGGGCAGCGACGACCCGGAGGTGCGGCAGGCGGCGGTCCGCGGGCTGGGCCAGTGCCGCCAGCCGGAAGCGGTGGTCGCACTGGCGACCGTGCTGAAGGCGGAGGCCGGCAAGGATCCGGCGCTCGTCCGCGGCGCGCACCAGGGCTTGGTGCGGCTGACCGGCAAGCGGCTGCCCCCGGACCCGCAGAAGTGGGGCGAGGTGGTGCAGGCCGGCGTCGTCATCGCGCCGGAACCGAGTTGGGTGGACAACGCGATCCAGAGCGCGACGTTCTGGGAGAAGAAGTAGCGGTAGTCGCGGGTAGCTTTTCTGGCCCTCTCCCCTTGCGGGAGAGGGTGGCGAGTCTGAAGACCGGGTGAGGGGTGCGGGACGCGTGTACCGCGAAGCCCGCTTACGCTGCGTAACGTTACCCCTCACCCGGCCGCGAAGCGCGGCCACCCTCTCCCGCAAGGGGAGAGGGCCAAGACATCTCGCACCGGTCAGCGGCGGCGGTTCCACTCGTCGCGGG
The DNA here is from genome assembly GCA_043741075.1 of Frigoriglobus sp. Classification (GTDB taxonomy): domain Bacteria; phylum Planctomycetota; class Planctomycetia; order Gemmatales; family Gemmataceae; genus Gemmata. The sequence continues at coordinate 2,478 of JAYUBA010000714.1, read as the reverse complement.
CGTACTTCTCCGCGACCAGTTCGCGCACCTTCTCCAGCGGCACCGGCCCGTACTCGCCTTCGGGCCGCCACTCCGCGACGAGCAACGACTTCACCTCCTCAACCGAAACCGGCAGGTTCGCGACGAACGCCGCGTGCGGGCGGTCGCGCCGGTACGCCGGCTGCCGCTCCGGCGGGTTCAGATACTTCGGCACCCGCGCGAGGTCGAAGCCGCAGAGCAGCGTGCCGTGGTGCAGGAAGAACCGCCGCTTCCGCTGCTGCGAATTGCCGGAGAACTTCACGCCGCCGGCCGCGAGGTCGCTCGTCCCTTCCACCACCGCGGCGACGGCCGGTGCCAGCGCGCGGACGACGCGGGCGAGGATGTACCGGTTGGACGCGGGGATTTCGTTCAGCCCCGGCGCGCGGTCGTAACCGAGTACGAGGCCGAAGCACAGGCAGCCGGGGCCGAGCAACACGGTTCCCCCGCCGCTCGCGCGGCGCAGCACCGGCACGCCGTCCGCTTCGCACGCGCTCAGGTTCACGTCGATGCCGACCGACCCGCCGGAGCCGACGACGACCGCGTACGTCGGCAGTTCCCACAGCCGAAGCACCTCGCCGCCGGTGCCGCCTTCCGCGGCGAGGAGTAGCGTCTCGTCGAGCGCGAGGTTCTCTCCGGGCGACGGCAGCGTATAATCGAGTAACTTCATGCGCGTTGACGGCGGGTCGCGGGGGCGTATTCCAACACGGTCGTTGTACGCGTCCGCGAACCGCAAGGTGCCTCCGATGTCCTCTCCGCGACTGGCCCACAACGTGTTCTTCAAGCTCACGGACGCTTCGCCCACGAAGGTCCGGGAGCTGGTGGACGCGTGCCACACGTATCTGAACGTGCAACCGGGGATCGTGTTCTTCGCGGCCGGCGCGCTGTGCGCCGAACTCGACCGCCCGGTGAACGACCGCGACTGGCACGTCGGCCTGCACCTCGTGTTCGTGGACAAGGCCGCGCACGACGCGTACCAGGACGACCCGACCCACAACCGGTTCATCGACGAGAACAAGCCGAACTGGGCCGGCGTCCGCGTGTTCGACTCGCTCGTGTAGTTTGACACAACAGGGGGCTTACGCCCCCCGCTCGCCAAAGCATGACCATGAACCGACTTCAACCGCACGAGTTCGCGAAGTTCCTCCGGGCGTACCGGTTCATCGGCGGCGCGCTGCGCGGCGTGAAGGTGCGGCACCGCGGGCGCGGGGTGGCCGTCGAGTTCCACGTGCGGGTGCGCGAGGCCATCACCGATCTGGGCAAGGAACCGCGACACGTGCGACTCAAGTTCGTGCTCAACGGCGTGGACGAGTTCCGCCTCCAGATGCGCCCCCAGCAGCCGAAGGTGAAGATCACCGACGCCCGCATCGGCTACCACGGCGGCCTGTTCTACGTCACCTTCGACTCGGTCGGCCTCGAACCGAGCGAAACGGCTCAGGTGTTCGACTTCCGGGCGAGCGAGGTTTATGCCGCCGGCCGCGAGCTGTTCTGGGAACAAGTGAAGTCGAAGGGGGCGGGCGAGCCGGGCGCGTAAGCCCGCGCGAAGACACCAATTCCGAGATCGTAATACTTTGTGAGGATTTTCACTTGCCCTGATTCCCGGCATTCGGTTACAGTGAATGCACGGAAACTACACACGCGGGGGAGTCGCGATGCCCGCCAATCTCTTCAACCTGACCGGGCGCGTGGCGCTCGTGACGGGCGGGAATAAGGGGCTGGGTAAGGCGATGGCCCGCGGGTTCGCCAAGGCCGGGGCGGACGTTCTCATCGCCAGCCGCCACGAGGCCGAACTCAAATCGGCCCTCGACGAGATCCTCGCGGGAACCGGCCGCAGCGGGGCGTACTGCGTGACCGATGTTTCCGTGCGGGACGAGGTCAAGAAGCTCGCCGCGTTCGCGCTTGAGAAGATGGGCCGGGTCGATATTCTGGTGAACAACGCCGGGATGAACGCCCCGCAGGCCATCGACGCGATCACCGACGACACCTGGGACCGCGTGCTGGAGGTGAACCTGAGTTCGGTGATGGCGCTCACCCGCGAACTGGTGCCGCAGATGAAGGAGCGGCGGTGGGGCCGGGTGGTGCATATTTCGTCCATCATGGCGCAGGTGTCCAAGGAGAAGCGGAACGTCTACTCTGCAACGAAGGCGGCGCTGATCGGGATGGCCCGCGCGAGCGCGCTCGACCTGGGGCCGTTCGGCGTGACGGTGAACTGCATCGCGCCGGGGCCGTTCATGACCGACATGCCGATGTCGGTGCTGTCGGACGCGGAGAAGCAGGCGTTCGCGGACCGCACCGCCCTGGGCCGCTGGGCGCAACCCGCCGAACTGGTGGGGCCGGTGCTGATGCTGTGCAGCGAGGCCGGCAGTTACATAACCGGCCAGACGCTCTTCGTCGATGGGGGGTACCTCGCCCGCTAGAGCGCGGGCCGGAATTGGTCGTAGCTTCTGGGTGGCCGGGGCAGAG
>JAYUBA010000713.1:0-1656 GCA_043741075.1 Frigoriglobus sp. | reverse complement strand
TGAACGCCCGGTTCGTGATCCTGTCGAACGAACTCCCGCGGTTGGGCGACGCGTCGGGCGCGCTGGCCGGTCGGCTGATCCTGCTCCGCCTGACGCGGAGTTGGTTCGGCAAGGAAGACCATCACCTGTTCGACCGGCTGAAGGGGGAGTTACCCGGAATCCTGCTCTGGGCGGTCGAGGGGTGGCGACGGTTGCAAGAGCGCGGCCGGTTCCTTCAGCCGACGAGCGCCGCGAAGCTGGTCGAGGAGATGGAAGACCTGTCGTCGCCGGTCGGCGCGTTCGTGCGGGAGCGCTGCCGGGCCGGATCGGGCGAGCGCGTCGAGGTGTCGGAGTTGTACGCCGCGTGGCGTTCGTGGTGCGACGCACACGGCCGCAAGGAACCCGGCACCGAAGAGACGTTCGGCCGCGACTTGCGGGCCGCGGTGCCGGCCCTCGACAAGACCCGGCCCCGTACATCGGAAGGCCGGTTGCACGTCTACACCGGCATCCGGCTACGGCGCGACTCCGACCCCGATTCGGACACCGAACCCGCGCCTTCCGGTCACCCTGGTCACCGTGGTCATAGTGACCACACATTGTACGCGAGCGCTGAAGATGGGGCTGAAGCCGCGGCCGGAGCGCACGCGGAAGAGGAGTGCAACGGAGTAGTAGACACAATGGCCGGTCACGGTGACCACGGTGACCAGGGTGACCAGCCGCGGCCCCCTCGCCGGTTCGCCAACGACGACACGCCGCACGAACGGAGGGACTGACCGTGACGACGACAACCGAAGTGCGTGCGCCCGTACCGACCACCGCGGCGGGGTTGCTCGCCCGCGTCGAACCGTTCGGCCCGACGGTCGCGGGCGCGGCGCTGGTGTTCGACCTCGACCCGCCCGCGGAGTTGCTTCCTCTGCTTCGCGTTCTGCACACCGGCATTCGGGCCGCGCTGACCGGCCGGCACTGGTACGGGTGCGGCGACACCCGCAAGACCGCGGCCCCGCGCCCGCTCAACCCGTCCGCGCCGATCCCGCCGGGAATCACCCTGCTCACCGTCGAAGGCGATGAGCGCTGGGACCGCATCCACCCGGCCGCCCCGCTCGACCTGCCGCGCCTGTTCGCCCCGGAAGAGACGTAACCATGAGCGCCACAAAGCTCACCTACTGTCCTGGCGCGCCGCGTGGCCGTCGGGTATACTTCACCCGCCTTTAGGCCGGTCGGCGGGATGCGACCTGAGAACCGCACCCGCCGGCCGGCCGTTCTCAGAAAGGTTCCCGTCATGGCTTCCATCGTCAACGACCCGAACGGCCGACGGCGCATCCTGTTCGTCGGCCCCGACACCAAACGCAGAACCGTTCGGCTCGGCAAGATCGACCGCAAGAGCGCGGAGAGCATCTGCCGTCACGTCGAAACCCTGCTGGGAGCGAAGATCGGCGGACAACCGGTTCCACGGGACACCGCCGGCTGGCTGGCCGCCATCGGGGACGCCCTCCGCGACAAACTGGCCGCCGTCGGGCTGGTCGAGGCCCGCGAACCGGTACACGCGGTGACGGTCGGCGCGCTGGTCGAGGAGTACAAGACCGCCCGCACCGACGTGAAGGCGGGAACCGCGGTCAACCTCGACCAGTCCGGTAAGGCGCTGCTGAAGTTCTTCGGCGCGGACAAGCCGGTTCGCGC
>JAYUBA010000712.1:0-1657 GCA_043741075.1 Frigoriglobus sp. | reverse complement strand
GATCGCCGCGGCGCTCAACCGCGAGGGGTATCAGGCGGCCCGTGGGGACGCATTCAGCGGCGCTCGCGTGCATCAGTTGCTGGTGAAGTTCGGTCAGGCGGGCGTCCCGCCGGGGGTGCGCGACGCGGGCGACCTGCCCGGAGCCGACGAGTGCTGGTTGCCGGCGCTGGCCAAGCGTCTGGGCGTGAAGCCGATCATCGTGCACCGGTGGCGGTGGTCGGGCTGGTTGCACGCGCGGCAGTTGCGTGGCGAGAAGGGCCGGTGGGTCGTGTGGGCGAACGCGACGGAGGTCGCTCGGCTGCGCCGGCTCCGGGCGTTCGAGGTCGAGCACCACGGCCGACGGACGCCGGCCTCGACGCTAACAACACCCGCGAAACGGAAGGGCTGCGACCGGCCGACAACGCGTTCACAGAATGGAGGTAGCTGATGGCTCGTTCAAGACAGATCCGACGGCAACCGGCGCTCGACGCAGGCGTTGTCGGGCCGGATACAACAGCGGTGACCGCATGCCCGTGGGCCTTGCTTGAGCTCGCCCACTTCTGTCAGGAGTTTCGTACCCGCACCGGAGGAGCCGCACCGTGTCCGATCGACCCGTCCCGATCCCCCCCGCGCCTGACCCCGCCGCCCGAACCCCGGTGGCAGGACCTGCCGACCCGTCAACGGGAGGAGCTCCTCCGGCACCTCGGCCGGATGCTCGCCGACCGGCTCGCCGCCCCCGGCACCCCGGCGGAGGGACGCCATGAGCCGCGTTGACCCCGCCCCGCCGTTCTCCCACAAGGTTCGCCCCCGGCACCGCGACCGCCTGGCCGTCGTGTCCGTCCGCCAGTCGACCGCCCAGCAGGTCGCCGGCAACCGCGAGTCGGCCGACCTCCAGTACCAACTGCGGCAGCGGGCGGTCGCCCTGGGCTGGGCCGACGACCGCGTGCTGGTCATCGACGACGACCAGGGCATCAGCGGGTCGGCCGTGGAGAACCGGCCCGGCTTCCAGCGGTTACTGGCCGAGGTGTCGCTCGGGCACGTCGGCGTCATCTTCGGCCGGGAGGTGAGTCGGCTGTCGCGGTCGTGCCGCGACTGGCACCAGTTGCTGGAGTTGTGCTCCCTGTTCCAGGTGCTGATCGCCGACGCCGACGGCGTGTACGACCCGACCGACCCGTCGGACCGCCTCCTGCTCGGGCTGCGCGGGATGATGAGCGGGGCCGAGCTGCACGTGCTCGAGTCGCGGATGCACCAGGGGAAGCTGAACAAGGCGAGGCGGGGTGAGCTGTTCACGTGCGTGTCGGTCGGGTCCGTCCGCCCGCCGGGCGGCGGCATCGCCCTCGACCCGGACGAGCAGGTGCGGTCGGTGGTCGCGCTGGTGTTCGCCAAGTACGCCGAGCTCGGGTCGCTGACGAAGGCCCACGCGTACCTGGTGGCGAACGACGTCCAGCTCGGGCTGCGGGCTGACAAGGGGCCGGGCAAGGGGCGGCTGGTCTGGCAGCGGCCGCGGCGCAGTGCGTTCGACGAGACGCTGCATCACCCGTTCTACGCGGGGGCGTGTGCCCACGGCCGTTGCCCGCTCGGCCCGACGCGGCGGGCGGCCGGCAAGCCGAAGTCCGGTCGCCGGGTCGCTCCGCCCGAGGAGTGGACTTGCCTGTTGAAGGACAAGGTGCCGGCGTAC
>JAYUBA010000711.1:0-5691 GCA_043741075.1 Frigoriglobus sp. | reverse complement strand
GTCGGCCCCCCGCGCGCTCGAGCGCGGCCAGAACAGCGTGACGCGGTCGATGTCCAGCGGGGAGACGCCGATCACCTCGGTGACCCCGGCCAGCGCGTCGGGTTGCTTCGCGAGTTGTGCGAGGAGCGGCTTCAGATCGGGGTGTTCCGCGAGCGCGGCCACCTTCAGCGTGACGAACGCCCCGGCCGACTTCGGGAGGACCGGGATGGTGGCGTCCGGGCCGGGACCGGCGCGCCCGCCGGGCGGCGCACCGACTCCGGGCGGCGCACCGACTCCGGGCGGCGCGATCAGCGCGGCGAGCGCCAGCGCGGGCAATATCCGTAAACGGGTCATGCGAAGCCTCCGGTGGATGGGAAGCACCGGTCCGCCGACCGGTGCAGCGAAGGTCGGACCGTGTGCGGAACCGGTTACGGGAGGGTGACGACTTCGCCGCCGTCGCGCGTGATGAGCGCGCGGAGCGTCTTCTCGCCGAGCTTGCTCGGCTTCAGGGTGCGCACGCTGCCGTCGCCCATCGCGGCGATGAACCGGTCGGCGGTCTTGTCGCCGAGTTGCGGCAGCGGCAGTACGCCGTCGTAGCCGAGCACGTCCGGCATGTACCACGGCACCGCCTCGCCGGCCTCGACGATCATGAGCGTGTTGCTGGTGCCGTCGGTGATGTCGATGAGCTGCGGCCCCTTCTGGCCCTCCACGAGCCACGGCCGTTCCTTGCCCTTCGCGTTCTTGGGGAGCGAGAAGATGCGGAAGTACGTCTGCCCCTTCGGCGCCGGCCGCCCCGGAATCTCGAACACCTTCGGCATCGCCATCGCCTCCAACCGCTTCAGGTTCTCCGGCGCGTCCCACGCCTTCGTCAGGTCGAGTACCTTGTACAAGTTCTCGTGTTCGAGGTACGGCAGGATTTGCACGCGCCAGCTCCACGCCAGCCCTGCCCCACCGGCCGGGAACACGTCGCCGGGGAAGACGCCGCTCGCGCCCTCGAAGTTGTGCAGTGCGAGCGCGAGTTGCTTGAGGTTGTTCTGGCCCTTCGCGCTGCTGACCGCGGCGGAGTACGACTTGGGCAGCGCGGCGGCGAACGTCGCGACCGCGTCCCGGTGCGGCACGTCGGCGGTGGCGAACACGTTCGCCCCGTCGGTCTCCACCTTCGCGGCCTTCAACACGACGACCGCCGTTTCCAGGAACAGCCGCTCCGGGGCGTCCCGTTTGTCCTTGCGCCGGGCGAGTTCCTTCTCGAACACGCCGACGATCTCGCTCATTCCTTCTTTCAGCACCGCAGCGGCGCGCTTGGCGTCGGCCTCGTTCGCGAAGGTCAGTTTGAAGGTGCCGCGGGCGGTCTTGTCGAAGTCGGCCGCGAACGTGAGGGTGCGGGCCTTCCACAGCGACAGGTACGGCACCAGTTCCTTGTCGCGCTCGATCCGCATGAGTTCCGCGAGCGGACGGACATCGACGCCCAGCGCGATGTCGTGCTTGACCGCGTCGGCGAGGGCGGTGGCGAGCGGGCCGTCGGCCTTCTTCGCGATCAGTTGGCCGACCAAGACCGCGAACGCGCCGTCCTCGCGCGCGTCGGGCAGGAACATCAGCGTGCGGTCGTCCGCCAGCACCACGATGGGGAAGTCTGGGTTCCGGGTCTTCACCGCGTTGCCGGCGCGCCACCGCCCTTCCCGCCCGCCGTCCTGATCGCCCCAGAGGGCCTTCAGCACGCGGGCCTCGTTGTACGGCTTGCGCGTCGTGACCAGCACCACCGCCCCCGACTTCAGTGTCGCGGTCGGCATGAACACCGTGACGCGGTCGAGGTCGGCGGGCGGCACGCCCAGCACCTCGTCGGTCGGGCCGACCTTCTGCGCCGCGAACCACTCGCGGAGCGGCGCGAAGCCGGGGTCGTCCCACAGCTTGCCGGCGTTGACGGTGAGGAACGCGAACGCGTCGGTCGGCACCGCGTCGAGCGCGGCGGGCTTCGCGGGCGGGGCCGGCGGTTGCGCGACCGCAAGCGGCGAGCCGGCGACCGCCAGCCCCAACAGCAGAGCGGTCAGGAGTGCAAGAGGGGTGCGCATCGGAAGAATCTCCGCTGGCGAGACGTGATGGAGATGGACGAAGTGATGATACCCGCGTGAGAGGGCAGAGAACAGAGGACAGCTACCTGTCTTCTGTCCTCTGCCCTGTCTAATACGCGTGCTTCTGCTTGGAGAACAGCATCCGCCAGACGGTGAGGAACATGATCCGCAGGTCGAACAGCGGGTTCCAGTGGCTGATGTAGTACAGGTCGAACTGGATGCGCTTGCGGAGCGACGAGTTGCCGCGCCACCCGTTCACCTGCGCCCACCCGGTGATGCCGGCCTTCACCGCGTGCCGCGCGTTGTAGTTCGGGATCGACTTCGCGAACTTGCGCACGAACACCGGCCGCTCCGGGCGCGGGCCGACGATGCTCATGTCGCCCCACAGCACGTTGAAGAACTGCGGCAGTTCGTCCAGGTTCGTCGCCCGCAGGAGCGCGCCGAGGCGGGTGCGGCGGTCGTCGTTCGCGGCGGCCATGCGCGGGCCGCCGGCCTCCGCGTCGGCCTTCATGCTGCGGAACTTCAGCATGTGGAACGACCGGCCGTTCAGCCCGCACCGCTCCTGGCGGTACAGGACCGGGCCGGGGCTGGTCAGCTTGATGAGCGCCGCGATCAGCGCCATCAGCGGCGCGAGCAGCACGATCGCGACGGACGCGAGCAGGACATCCATCGACCGCTTCACCACCACGTTCAGCCCGTGGTGCGGGTTCTCGCGCAGCCCCACAACCATCATGCCGTGAATCTGCGTCGTCGTGAACGTCATGCCGGCCATCGCGGGCAGGTCGGCGATGAGTTGCACGTCCACAATCGTCTGCGAGAGGGCCGCGAACACCCGCCGCGCGTCGGCGTAGCGGTTCAGCGGCAGGGCCACGAATACGTGTTCGATGTGGTGCGCTTCGACGAGCGCCTGAAGGTCCGCGATGGAGCCGAGAACGGGCAGGTCGGCCGCGGGGCCGCGGTTCGCTTCGTCCTCGACGTACCCGACCGGCTGAATGCCGGACCAGTTCACCGTGCGGAGCGTGCGTACGGTCCGGCGCGCCAGGCGGCCGGTGCCGACGACGAGCGCGTGGCTCTGGTTCACGCCGCGGGCGCGGAGCCGGCGCACCCCGGTCCAGCTCGCGCGCCGGACCGCGATCACGCCGACGAGCGTGCCCGCGCCGAACATGACCATCGCGCCGCGCGACTCGTGCTGCGCCTGCCGGGCGAAGCTGGTCGCCATGACGAGCAGCGTCAGGAGCGCGACGCCCTTCGCGACCGCGCCGAGTTCTTCGCGGAACCGCCGCAACCGGTGGACCTCGTACATGCCCGCGAGGCGGAACGCGACCATCCCGACCAGTAGCACCAGCGGCAGCGCGCGGACGTAGAGTGCGAGCGCCGGCACGCCGCGGTGGTTGCTGAACAGCCCGGAGTGGAACCGCAGGGAGTACGCGAGCAGCCACGCCCCGGCGGTGAGGGCCAGATCCCACAGGAGGAACCACGCGACCAGCGATTGACTGACCCGGCGAACCATATCGGACGACTCCGGCCCCCGCGAACCGTCCGGCGCACGGAGCGGGACGGTAGCACCCGCGCCGGGGCGCGTCAAGATGGGTAGAATCAGGTTCGGTTGCCACGCCCGCCCGACTGAAGCGAGAGGGTTCACCCGTGCCGAACGCGGATCAACTACTGGCCCGACTGTACGCTCTGCGCAAGGACTACGCCGACGACCCGGAGGACGAGACGTATCAGGCGCTGCACCACGCGTTCCTGTTCATCAGCTACAACATGGGCGCGTTCAAGGACTACGTGAAGAAGGAAGCGGAGAAGTCGGAGAAGGCATAGGCGAGGGAACCCGTCATGGACGACCGCCGCGCACTGATGGCCGCGATCATCGCGAACCCGGACGAAGACACGCCCCGCCTCGCACTCGCCGACTGGCTTCAGGAGCACGGCGATGAACACGACCGGGCGCGCGCCGAGTTCATCCGGCTTCAGATTCGGGCCGAGAGCCTGCCGGTCGGGAACGAACAGAAGGCGTGTACGGCAGCCGCGACCGAGCTGGAACGGAAGCACCGCGGGACGTGGCTGGCCCCGTTCGCCGCGGTCGATGAGAAGCTCAAGCTGACACCCGGCGACCCCGGCGCCGCGGTGTTCGCCCGCGGTCTGCTGAAGTACATGTTCGTCGAGACCGGGAAGTTCCTTCAAAAGAACTACCAAGGAAGCATGCCTGATGCGCTCGCCGCGGTCGGTCTGGAGGAACTCAACTTCTATTCCCCGACGAAGCAGATCAAAGAGTTGGCCGCTTCGTCGGCATTCCGGTGGGTCGCCCGCGTGCGCTACCCCGGCGCGGACGACGCAGCGCTGGCCGCGTTCGGCGGGTCGCCGCACTTTACTCACGTGAACAACCTCAAACTTCAAGAAATGACGGCAACGGACGGGGGTCTAAAGGCGTTCGCGAAGTCGTCAGGCACGACTCGGGTTCGCGAGTTGGCTCTCGCGAGCGGCGGAGGGATGACCAATGCTCGCGGCACGTACACCGTTGTGGGCCTGCTCGCGGTCCTCAACTCCGACCGGTTCCCGCTGCTGGAAGCGCTCGATCTGGAGAGCGGTCAGCCGTCAAAGTTTGCATGGCCCGCGTTCCTCGCCGATGCCGGTCTGAAGCGCCTCAGGAAACTCCGTCTCAGCTCCGGGGTGCCGATGTCAGCGCTCGCATCTTGCCCGAATCTGACGGCCCTCCGCGAACTCCGAATCAACAGTGCCCGAATCAACAGTGCCCGGATCACCGATGCCGATGCGGACGCGTTGCTCGCGAACCCGGCGCTCGCCAAACTCGGCAAGCTGGATATGTACGGCATGAACTGGGGCCACCCGCGTCTGTCGAAGCCGGTGGAGAAGCGCTTCCGCGAGCGGTTCGGGAAAGCCGTGCTGAAATACTCGCCTGAAGAGCGGTGAGCCACTGTACTCGTCACGGAGCTTTATATGGGCTTGTTCAAGTGGTTGGTCATCAAGGCCGCGGGCGCGTTCGGCCTGCTCCCGCACCAGCGCGTGCGGCGGTACAAGGTCACGCTCTTCGGCGAAGCGCTCGGCACCTTCACGCTACCCATCGGCGACCACATGACCGACCCACAGGCACTCGTGCGGCCGGTGCTCACCCGGCCGTTCCGCATCGACTTCGGCGAGGACACGTTCTACTACTGGGCGGAGCCGAACCCCGCCGGCGGGTTCAAGACGGTCGAGTTCCACCCGCCGTCGGCCGAACTGCGCGACGAGGCCGCGCGCTTCTACACCGTCGCGAACGGGCGGAACGCGGACGGCACCTCGAACCCCGCGCGGCAGTCGCCCCTCTCCGCACGCACCGTCGAAGAGACGCGCCTCATCCGCGCGATTCTCGCCGACCGCAATTCGGAACAACCGTACACCGACTACGCCGCGTGGCTCGTCGCGAAGGGCGACACGTCCGGCGACTTCATCCGGCTCACGCTCGATATCGAAAAGCTGGTTGAAGGCGACAAAGAGCGCGAGCGTCTGGAGGAACGGCGGGAGAAGCTGGTTCAGAAGCACGGGCCGCGGTGGGTGCTGCCGCTCGCGAACGTCGGCATCTATACCGGCGTGTACATGGGCGGCTACGACGGCTACTACCCGACGATCTTCCACGGCAAGCGCGGGG
>JAYUBA010000710.1:0-1664 GCA_043741075.1 Frigoriglobus sp. | reverse complement strand
CAGGACCGCACCGCCAACCGGTTCCCCATTTCCAACGGCCGCCGCGTGTGCGATGCTGGGTGAACGTTTACGCCCCAGAGGCTTCGTCCATGAGCCGACCGTTCTTGCTGCTCCTTCTCGCACTCGCTCCCCTTCTGCCCCTCTTTCCGGCCGCCCCCGCGGCACCCGAGCCGGTCGCGATCCCGGCGGCGCACCGGCCGCCCGCGGCCGACGTGGTCCGCTACGACGCCGCCTACCGCTACCCGCAGGCCGGGTGGGTGGTGCTGCACGTCGAGGGCGAACCGTACGCCCGCGGCTACCAACATGGCCGGTTAATGGCGAAGGAGATCGCGGCGTACATCCGGATGCTCGCGACCGAGCGCAGCGTGAAGGCGCCCGCCGACGGGTGGAAGTCGGCCCGGCAACTCGCCAACGCGCTGTTCCTCCGCAAGATCGACCGCGAGTACCTCGAAGAGATGAAGGGCATCGCCGAGGGCGCGACCGACGCCGGCGCGAGCTACGACGGCCGCGACATCGACCTCACGGACATCGTGGTGCTCAACACCTGGATGGAAATCGACACCCTCGATTCCGCGCTCGACGCGACGACCACCGGCCTCGAGGGCAAGGTGTTCCCGCGGCCGGGTCTGCCCAAAGCGCCGGCCCCGCGACCGGTGAAGAAGGATCACTGTTCGGCGTTCATCGCCACCGGCCCCGCGACCGCCGACGGGCAGATCGTGTTCGGGCACATCACAATGTCCGGGCTGACCAGCGGGCCGTTCGTGAACGTGTGGCTCGACGTGCGGCCGAAGAAGGGCCGCCGGTTCGTGATGCAGGGCTTCCCCGGCGCGGTGTGGTCCAGCCAGGACTACTACATCAACGACGCCGGCATCGTGCTGTGCGAGACGACGATCGACCAGACGCCGTTCGACCCGACCGGGCGCTCGCTCGTGAGCCGCGCCCGCACGGCGATCCAGTACGGCGAGAGCATCGACGCGGTGGTGGCGGCGCTGTCCGAGAAGAGCAACGGCCTGTACGCGAACGAGTGGCTCATCGGCGACCTGAAGACGAACGAGATCGCGATGTTCGAGCTGGGCACGAAGGCCACCCGGCTGTGGCGCAGTTCCAAGGACCAGTGGTTCGAGGGGACGAAGGGCTTCTACTGGGGCTGCAACAACGCGAAGGATTTGGCGGTGCGCGTCGAGGCGCTTCCGGCGGACGAGGACCCGGACCCGAACAAGGTGGGCTGGGAGGCGGACGACCGCGACAAGGCGTGGCTGAAGTTCTACAAGGTACACGCGGGGAAGATCGACGGCGCGCTGGCGAAGAAGGCTCTGACGTGCGCCCCCCTTGCGGCGGACACGTCACTGGACGCGAAGTACGCGACGGCGGAGATGGCGAAGCAGTTGGCGTCGCACGCGATGTACGGCCCGCCGCACGGGAAGGCGCGGAAGCCGACCGACGAGCAGCGTCGCGACCACCCGGAGATCGTGGCCCTCGAACCGCACCCGTGGACCGTGCTGACGGTCACCCCGCCCGCGGCGAAGAAGTAGATCGAGCGCTTCCGGAAATGATGGAGTACCGGATTGAGCGGTGACCGGGGGGGAGCGGGCCGGCCCACTCCCCCCCGGTCGCCGCTCAATGATGCACGCGACGCGCTTTCCGAAATCGCTCTGAACAACGCC
>JAYUBA010000709.1:0-1666 GCA_043741075.1 Frigoriglobus sp. | reverse complement strand
ACAGGCGCTGCGCCTGTCGGAACCGTTCTTCGCCGACGCGCCCGCGCTCCGCGAGCGCGCGGCGAAATTGGTGAACGACCCGTCGCCGCGCGTGCGGTTCCAGCTCGCGTTCTCGGCCGGATCGCTGCCGCTGGCGGACGCTGCACCGATCCTGGCCGCGATTCTGGAGAAGGACGCGGGCGACCCGTGGACCGTCACGGCCGCTCTCAGTTCCGTGAGCGAGTGCGGCTTTGAACTGCTCGACCAACTCACCGCGAAGGACAAGAAGCCGAACGCCGCGATCGTGTCGCGACTGGCGGCGATGGTCGGGGCGAAGGGCGACCCGAAGCAGATCGCGCGACTGCTGGACCTCGTCGCGGACGGCCGCACGCCGGCCGCGGAGCCGGCGATCCTCGACGGGCTGGGGCAGGGGATGCGCGGCTCGAAGTCGCCGCTCCCGGCGTGGTGGGACAAGCCGCCCGCGGAAGCCGCCGACGTGATGCCGAAGCTCCGTAAGCGGTTCGACACCGCCGCCGCGACCGTGCGCGACGATACGGCCGAAGCCGCGGTTCGTGTGAGCGCGGCCGGGTTGCTCGCGTACGGGCCGTTCGACGCGGCCACAGCCCTCGCGGACGCGCTCGCGCCGACGACTCCCGGCGACGTGCAACTCGCCGCGGTCAAGGCGCTCGCCACCCACACCGACCCAAAAGTGAGCGAGTTGCTGTTGAAGAACTGGCCGGGCTACGGGCCGGCGCTGCGGCGCGAGGCGATGGAGGCGATGCTGTCCCGCGCCGACCGCGGGCTGAAGTTGCTCGACGCGGTGGAGGCGAAGAAGGTCGCGGCGAGCGAATTCACGCTCACTCAGGTGCAGCAACTTCACGCCCACCCGAACGCGGCCGTTCGCACCCGCGCCGCAGCCGTCTTCAAGCGAACCGCCGACACCGATCGCGCGAAAGTGGTCAAGGAGTACGCGCCGGCGCTCGACCTGAAGGGCGACATCGTGAAAGGCAGATTCGTGTTCAAGAAGAGCTGCGCCGCGTGCCACAAGCTCGACGGCGTGGGCTTCGACGTGGGCGCGAACCTGCTCGCCGCGCTGCCGAACAAGTCCGGCGAAGACCTGCTCGTCGCGGTGTTCGACCCGAACCGCGAGGTCGATCCGCGGTACGTCTCCTACAACGTGGTGACATCCGACGAGCGCGTGTTGAACGGGGTGGTCGCGGCCGAGACGCCGACGAGCATCACGCTCCGCCGCGCCGACGGTAAAGAGGACGTGATCCTGCGGTCGAACATCGCGACGCTGCGGTCCACGTCGCTCTCGCTCATGCCGGTGGGGTTGGAAAAGGAGTTGACCCCGCGGGACGTGGCGGACCTGTTCGCGTACCTGCGAACCGCGGGGAAATGATGTTTGGCGAGCGGCCGGGTTCACCCCGGCCGTGTGATGCGCCTTAAGTCGCCCGCGGGGATAAACCCCGCGGCTCGCCAATCCACCGTCAGAACTCGTACTCGTTCTTGATCGGCTGCCGGGTGATGTCGGTGATGTCCGGCAGCACGAGGACCGGCGTGTACCGCTCCTGGCCGGGTGCCTTGATGAACTGGATCACGCCCTTCACCTGCACCCAATCGAAGTCGCCGAACTCGCCCACCGCCTGCGGCGCGAGGATGCGCACCTTCAGCGTCACCGCGTCCG
>JAYUBA010000708.1:0-1667 GCA_043741075.1 Frigoriglobus sp. | reverse complement strand
CTGCGCCTACACTGACGGACTGAATGCCCTGCCGAGCGGGGGCGATGCCTGCCCCTCCACGGGCCTCCCCCGCCCGCCTCCCCGGAGCCACCCACGATATCCGCCGCTTCCGCACGACTACTCGCCGCCGGTCTCATTCCTTCCCTCCTCTTCGCCGGATTCGGCCCGCCGGCGGTGGCCCAGAAGCCGGCCGTGGTCCCCGACGGCGTGACCTTCGTGGCCGGCGTCGAATACGCCAACCCGGATGGCCGGCACCTGAAGCTGGACATCGCCATGCCGAAGGGGGGAAGGGGGCCGTTCCCGACCGTCGTGTGCATCCACGGGGGCGGCTTCCGCGCCGGCAAGCGCGAAGGTTATGACGGCCTGTGCGTGCGCCTGGCCCAGCACGGCTACGTCGCCATGACCGTGAGCTACAGATTAGCCCCGAAGTACCAGTTCCCCGCAGCCATCCACGACGTGAAGGCTGCGGTCCGCTGGGCGCGGGCCAACGCGGCGAAGTACCGGATTGACCCGGACCGCATCGGCGTCACGGGCGGCTCGGCCGGGGGGCACCTCGCGCAGTTCCTCGGGGTGACGGCTGGCGTGAAGGATTTCGAGGGGGACGGCGGCAACGCGGGCCAGTCCAGCAAGGTCTCCTGCGTGGTCAACGTCTACGGCCCGAGCGACTTCACCAAGTCCTATGGCAAGAGCGTGGACGCGGCCGAGGTTCTGCCGCTCTTCCTCGGCGGCGACCTGGACAAGGCCCGGAAGAATCACATCCGCGCTAGCCCGTTGTACTGGGTGACGCCGGACGCGGCCCCGACGCTCTGCATCCACGGCACCGAGGACAAGTACGTCGCCCACGAGCAGGCCGTCTGGCTGACCGACAAACTCAAAGCCGCCGGCGTCGAGGCCGAACTGCTAACGATGAAGAGGGCCGGTCACGGCTTCAAGGGCGAGGACGCCGAGGTCGCCGAGAAGGCCACGCTCGCGTTCTTCGACAGGCACCTGAAGAAGAAGTGAATGGGAAGCTGCCGCCGGTCCCCCGCCTCGCGGCGCGGCATCGCCGTAGTGTAACCTAGGTCGAGCGACCCGGAGCGCCGGCGGAAGCTTGCGGAGGCCCTGCGGGGCCGGGCCAAGCCCGCCCGCCTCGTCGAGGCGATGAAGAAGGGGCGGACGGGCAAGCCGCACGACGCGGAGACTCGCGGGAGGATGAGCGAGTCGCAACGGCAGCGACGGGGCAGGACGGCGGGGCCGTAGCCCCGGTCAGAACAACATGGCCTGCGACGGCCCGGCGGGTTCGAGGCACTGCGGCCCCTCGTTTCTCGGACTGCCCACAGCCATGCCGACCGCCCGGACGGACATTCCCGACGCGGGGTAAGGGATCAGTAGCGAGCGTAAGGCGTCGGGTGCCGTGCCGCCCATCCACGCGGCGTAGGACTCGGGCGGGAGGATCACCGGCATCCGGTCGTGACAGGGACGCACGAGGCCGTTCGCCCCCGTGGTCAGCAGTGCGACCGATTCCACGGTAACACCGCCCGGCCCCTCCCATCGCTCCCACAGCCCGGCGACCGCGAAGAGCGACCCGCCCGCCAGGGTGAAGTGGTGGGGGCGCTTCACCCCACCCTCGGACTTCCACTCGTAAAACCCGTCCGCAGGGACCAAGCAGCGCCGACGCGAGAACGCGG
>JAYUBA010000707.1:0-1670 GCA_043741075.1 Frigoriglobus sp. | reverse complement strand
GCTCACACGGTGGCCTTGCGGCTGCCCTTGCAGACGTACATGGCCTTGTCGGCGCGGTCGATCGCGGCCGGCAGGTCGGCCGGGGCGGCGAAGTCCGCCAGCCCCCACGCGACCACGAGGTCCAGCGCCACCGGCGCGTCGGGCAACCGCTGCCCCTTCAGCGCCGCGTCCAGCGCCTCCAGGCGCCCGGTCATTTCGGCCGCGCGGCTGCCCGCCAGCACCACCATGAACTCGTCGCCGCCGGTGCGGAACACCGGGTCGGTGATGCGGAACTGCGCCTTCAGCGCGCGGGCCACCAACTGAATCGCGGCGTCGCCGGCCGCGTGCCCGTGCCGGTCGTTGAGCGCCTTCAGCCCGTTCAGGTCGATCACCGCGACGCTCCCGCCGAACGGCGTGCCCGCCCACTCGGCCGCCAGCGCGTCGAACGCGCGGCGGTTCAGCAGGCCGGTGAGCGGGTCCGTGCGGGCCGCCACCGCGAGCTGTTCCGCCGCCGCGGCCAGCTCGCGGTTCTTCGCTTCGAGTTGGTCCCGCACCCGCTCGACGGCGAGCATCGCCATGCCGAACGCCAGCCCGACCTCGGCCAGCGCGTCGTACATCGGGCTGAGCAGCATGTACTCGAACGGCCGCCCGCCGTTCGCCCACACCGCCCAGTACGTGACCGGGCCGTAGTGAACGAACAGCAGGCCCAGGATGAGCAGGCACCCGCGGACCACGTGGATGCCGAACGCCGGGTACGACGAGTCCGGGCGGTACCCGCGCGTGGCCGACAGCGCGAGCAGGAAGAACGCGCCCAGGATCGGCGCGTGGTACACGTACACGTGGTCGGTGGTGGCGAGCACCCACGGGGCGACGAGGCCGAACGTCAGTGGTGGTAGCAGCACCCACGCGCCGCGGCGGAGCGGCGCGCCGGTCGTCAGGTTCCGGCACCCGGCCCACAGCAAGAAGCCGAACGTGTACCCGAGGCAGCAGTACACCGAGAACGCGAGCCGCTCCGCGAACGCGTTCCCGGCCGCTTCGGCGGCGAGGGCCAGGCGCAGCGATAACAGGGCGACCGCCAGCACCATCCAGCCGACGGCCCAGCACACGAGGAACCGCCCGGCCACGGCCCGCGTGAGCTGCCACAACAGAAGCGCCACCGGCGGGATGGACAGCGCCTGGATGTTGAACGCGAGGTGACTGAGTTCCATCGGCGGCCACGCGGGGGGTTAAGTCGCCGGACGTACCATTGTACCACAGCGGGCCGAGGGCCGCGGTGTCGGGTCACGCCGGCGGCGGAGCGGGCGCCGCGGGTGCGGTCGTGCCGGCGCCCGGCTTCAGCAGGTCGCGGATCTCGCTCAGCAACTTCTCGGTCGACGTCGGCTCGACCACCTGCACGCCGTCGTCCTTCAGGACGTACTTGTGCAGGGCGTTCACCCCCTTCACCACCAGGAACATGCAGAACCCGACGATCACGAAGTTGATGACCGACTGGAGGAAACTGCCCCACGCGAGGCTCGCCTCGCCGTACATGTGGAGCGTCTGCTTCGACACGTCCAGCCCGCCGGTCATCACGCTGATGAGCGGCATGAAGATGTCCTTCACCACCGAATCGACGATCTTCCCGAACGCGGTGCCGATCACGATGCCGACCGCGAGATCGACCACGTTGCCGCGGAGGATGAACTTCTTGA
>JAYUBA010000706.1:0-1671 GCA_043741075.1 Frigoriglobus sp. | reverse complement strand
GAACAGTACGCCGGGTGGTGGTGGTAGCACACCTTCCACTTCGCGGTGGACGCCGCGAGCGCCTTGTCGAGCCACTTGTACTGCTCGCCGTCCGGCTTCAGGTTCCGCTTCGTGTTGGTGTCCAGGACGAAGAACTCGGCGTTGCCGTAGGTGTACGAGTAGTAGTATTCGGGCTTCGGCAGGGCGAAGTACTTGTAGTAGTGCGGGTGGTCCTTCTCGTGGTTGCCGATGCACGGGAACACCGCGACCCGCCCGAACAGCTCGCCGCACGGCTTGAACAGGTCGCCGGTCCACTGCGCCTTCGACGCGCCGTCGTCCACCACGTCGCCGCAGTGGACGACGAAGTTCGGCCGCCGTTCCCACATGAGCTTCGCCACCTTTCCGGTAACGACCGGGTTGCGCTGCGTGTCGCCGACCACGGTGAAGCTGAACGCGTCGGTCGTGCCCGGCGCGGTCATGAACGTCATCGGCTTGCTCTCCAGCTTCCGCCCCTCGCTGTCCGTGCAAACGACGCGGTAGAAGTACTTCGTGTTCGGCTCCAGGTTGGTGAGCGGCACCTCGCCCATCGGGTCGGCCTTGTCAACCTTCGCCTGGAGTTTCGGCGGGAACGTGGTGCCGTATTCCACGACCGCGGTGCCGGCTTCGTCGGTCTCCCACATGATCGTGATGCCGGTGCGCATGACGTACTGCAAGTACGGCTCGATCACGAAGCGCGGGCCGTCGGGAACGGCCGAGGGCGCTTCCGCGAGCGCGCGATCCGCCTCGAAGTGTGCCGCCACCTGATCGCCCGCGACCGCGTGCGGGCAGAGCATCACTTCCTTGATCGCGCCCTGCATGGGGTAATCCTCGTCGTCGTCCGTGTAGCGCCCGATCACAAGCGGGGCGGCTGTAGCGTATCGCACCGGGCCGGACTGTTCGGTGCCGGTCGCGTCGAGTCGGCCGTTCACATAGAGCCGCATCTGCTTGCCGTCGTACACCGCCGCGACGTGACACCACTTCCCGCGTGCGTACTCGGTCTTCGATTCGAGGTAGGCCATGCGGTCGGTGGCTTTCGTCGCGAGACCGAAGAAGAACTTCCGCTTGTTGAAGCCGACGACGAAGCCGCTCTTAAGCGGGCCGTTGTCCTGGAAGCAGCCGAGGACGCCGCCCCACTCGGTCGGTTCGTCGATGCGCACCCACGCGACCACGGAGAGCGCCTCGTGCGGCAGGTACGCGGCGCCCGGCGTCGCGCGCGGCTTGACCATCACGCCGTCGTCGGGTCCGGTAAGATGGAGGTGCGGCGTGGGGCCGTCGGTGACGAGCTTCGGCGCGCCGAGGAGCGTGCCGGGCAGCGTGCCGGCGCGGTCCGCGACCGTCTTGCCGGTCACGCCGTCGGAGTCGAAGACCCAGTGCGCGGTCGGCCTGAGGTCCGGTTTCGGCGCCGCGCTGGTCGGGCCGTTCCGCACCAGCGCGACGGCCAGAACCGCGACCACGCACGCGGCCGACCCGCCGAGCTTCGCCCACGTTCTTGCCATAGCGCACCGGGAGTTGAGGAAGTGGTGAGAGTATACGGAAGAACCTACCCCCCACCCCCCTCCCTTCAGCATTGGTATCTACACCCTGTTGGTGAGCTGGTACAACCCTTCGCATGGCCCATCGAGCCAGGAACTGCCCGCTGAACTTCGGAGTTGT
>JAYUBA010000705.1:0-1671 GCA_043741075.1 Frigoriglobus sp. | reverse complement strand
CAAGGCCCGCTCGAATCCCTCACCCGCCGTGGACGACTTGGACATGAAGGCACTGGCTGTTTGCGCCGTTCTCGTCGTAATCCCCGCCGTGTTGATTTGCGTCCTCGTCTACCGGGCCGGCCGCTGGGGCCGGGCGCGACGGCGGGTGATCCGGCTCGGCCAGCCGGCGGTCGCGTGGGTGAGTTCGTGCAACGTCAACTTGCAGGTCGGCGGCCCGGCCGACGGGTGGGCGATCGCCCTCCTCTCGCCGGACGAGCGGGTGAATCTGGACGACCTCGCCCGCGTCATGAAAACCATCAACAACTACCACAACGACCTGGACAACGAAGACCTCGGGGCCGCGTTCATGGTCGCGACGCCGGTCCTGCGGCCGTACCAGGAGGGGTTCCGCTGTCGGCTCCCGGACTCCGTGACCGGGGGGCGGGAGGTCTACGCGGCCCACGTCTGGATATTCCTGGCGGACGTGCCGGGGCGGCGGTTGCGGGACGACAGCGACTTCCCCCTGCCCTGCCGGGTCGTCTGGGCCGAGGAGGGGTCGATGATGTGCAGCCGGCCGGACGGGTGGCCCCTCGCGGTTGTGGAGCCGGAGCCGACGCCGCCGCCGACGCCCGACCTCCGCGGCCCGTTCGCCGCCCGGTTTCTGACCGTCGCCCCGGTCCCGTTCGTGCGGGAGCTTCGGGTGCGAGTCGGCTGCGCGCTCGACCCGGCCTCCCAGGGGCAGCCGTGGGTCGTGGCCGAGGCGACGCGGAACCTCCAGATCGCGGTACAGGACCCGAGCCACCCGCACGTGGCCGTCGCCCACCAACTCTTCTTCGCCCCGGCGGGCGAGCCGCCTGCCCGTCTGCCGGAGCCGTTCGCCCAGGGCGAAGAGGTCTGGCTGTTCGACGCCAGCCTGGCGGTGGACGACCTGCCCGAAGACACGCGCGAGCGGTGGGGCCTGCCCGAAGACCTCTTCTGCTCGACGATGCGGCTGGACCGGCGGACCGGCCGGTTGACGTTCGACCGGAAGCCGGCGGACTCTGTCCTCGGCCGGCAGCGACAGCGGGTCCGGGCGGCGGAACGGAACGGGGGCGTACCGGTGTCCGCCGTCCTCGTTCAGGCCAACCCGAGTCTGTTCCACCCCGGCGACGACGACCAGCCGGGCACCGTCGTCTACTCCCCCGACCCGACGGTCGCAGTAGACCTGCTCCGCGAACTGGCCGACCGAATCGCCGGCTCGAAGGGTCAAACCCAGACCGACCCCGACTTGGCCGTACTGAGCGAATACGTGACGAACGAGACCGCTTGCCCGTACCGCCGGCGGCGGGTGGCGGGGCACCTGGCGGGCGGGGAGGAGGTGTACCTGGCGGACCTCCACGTCTTCCGCGGGCTACTGCCCGGCGGCGTCCTCCGCGGCAGAGACATCCTGTTGTGCGTCGCCGAACCGGGGCCGCGCGGGGGGCGCTCGAACTGGCAGAGGAGAACCTCCGAAGGAGGGCGGTGGCAGTCTCCCCGCGCGACGCGACGAGGGGCGGCGGTGACAATTGTGGCGGCGGGTAAAGGCGTGGCGACCGAACCGTGCTCTGCAGCCGGCGGCGGAAGAACGCAGGTTTCACAGGCTTCATCGGCTCTTTCGCTCTAGCGAAGTTCAGATGGCTCGATTGATCGCACTCGCCGGCCCGGTTCCTGACC
>JAYUBA010000704.1:0-1672 GCA_043741075.1 Frigoriglobus sp. | reverse complement strand
CGCGACGGCAGATCGGCGCAGGCCGCCGCGGGGGCGAACGCGCGGCCGTGGGCCGCACCGCGTGCGTGTCACCGACCCGTGTGCGGGGCGACCGCCTTCGGCCGCACCCGCCGCGGCGAGGTCAGACCGCTTCCCGCGACGCCGCCGGGGTGGCAGCGGCGCGCGGCCCCGTGACCCCCAGCTCCAGCGCCAGGTAGCGGAAGACCGCGACGGGCGCCAGGTGGTAGCGGATCCGGCGCAGCGGGAACCCCGAGACCGTCATGATCCCCTGGGCGACGCGCGTCATATCCCACCCGCTGCCGGGGGGGGTGCCGTCCGCCGGGGACGGCGTCCACAACACCAGGTACCCGATGCTCGACGACACCACCAGCAGGTGACGCGCCCCCGGCCGCTTCGGCCGCCGGGCCGCGGCCAGCCGGCCGAGCGGACTCTTCGCCTTCACCCCGAACACCTCCACGTGCTTGAACTCGTGCGAGCCCAGCCAGTAGCACGGCCAACCGAACTCCCGCCCGACGGCGGCGAACGTGTCGGCCGGGGCCAGGCCGAGCTCGTGGGCGAACCCGCGGGCCGCCAGCGCTTCGGGCGGGTCGGGGATGAGCGGCAGGAGCGGGCCGACCAGGCCGGTGCCGGCGCTGGCCGGGGCGTAGACCGGCGGCCCGCCGCCGGGGCGGACGGCCGCGGCGGAGCGGAACAGCCCGCGGGCGGCCGACTGGCGCAGCCCGGCGGCCAGGTTCAGCACCCCCGCCGCGTGGGCGACCGGCGCGGTTAACACCTCGGCCGTGAACCGGGCCAGGTGGGCCGCGGCCCGGGCGTCGGCGACGGGCGTCGGACGGACCACGTACCCGGCGTTGTACTGGGGCGGCGGGTCGGCCCACCGCCCGTCGTCCGCGTCGGGCGGCTCGGCCGGCTGCGGCCGCCCGGCTTGCCGCGCCGCGGCAAGCTCGCGGAGCCGACGCTCGGTCGCGCGAACGTCTGCCGCCTGCTCGCGCCCCGCGGCCAGTCCCCGCCGGGCGTCCCGGGCCGGGATGGCGACGAGCGCCCGGACGGAGACGGCGACCCGCCCCCCGTCCCCGCGGAACTTCGTGAGCGGGTGGATGCCGACGCGCACCAGGTTGTCGTCCGTCGCCCACGCCGTGAACCCGCCCCCGACGGCGCGCACCCCCGCGATGCGACTGACCGCCTGCGGGTTCCGGGACAGGAGCGCCCCGACCGCCCGGCGGCACTCCCCCACCGGCACCACGAACCGCGCGTGGGACAGGTAGAACCCGAACTCGCGGCCGTGCCGGGCGCGGGCCTGCCGGAGGCGCAGGAACGCCTCGCCCGCCTCCGCCGCGGAGCAGTACGGGCAGAACCAGAACCGGCACGGGCGGCCCTCGCCGGCGTACGCGAAGGCGTGCGGGCGGCAGGCCAGGGCGCGGGCGAGGGACGAAGCCCCCGCGAGCGGGACCGCACCGGCTTCGCGGAGCGCCCGGAGCCGGTGCCGCCAAGCCAGCTCGAGCGCCTCCAGGTCGGCCGGACCGGGGGGGAACTGGTACCCGACGAGGCCGTCGAACATCGCGAGCGCCGGGCACAGCGGCCGGTACACGGACGCCCAGCCGGCGTACTGGTAGGCCGTGTTGCGGCACGGGGTCGGGTCGGGTTGCGGGGCCGGAGCGGGCGGCACGACGTACTC